>JARKQW010000497.1 GCA_029974695.1 Syntrophobacteraceae bacterium
CGCGCTCCCGAACCTGGATGTTTCCGTACCGCGACAGGTCCAGCGCCCCCAGTCCCGGGTAGGCAAGCACGTCGGTCCTCTGGCCGATGGCCGACACCACCGCGCCCACGGGCATCCGGTAGTTGGAGTCGGGGATGGGTACGGGCCGACGGCGCCCCGACTCGTCCGGTTCCCCCAGGGTGGCCATGACGCACTCGAGGTAATCCACCTTGCCGTAGCTTCCCCCGATCTTGACCGGCACCGTGAGCTGATGGACATGGATCCCTTCTTCGGCCATCTGGATGATTTCCTCGAAGTGGGCGGGCATCTCCGAGCGGGTCCTCCGATACACGATGCTCACGGACTGGGCGCCCAGCCGCACCAGGGTGCGGGCGGCGTCGATGGCGGCGTTTCCTCCCCCGATGACGGCCACGCTGTTGGCCGGTTTGATCTTCTTCCCGAAAGACACGTCCTTGAGGAAATCGAGAACGGGAATCACTTGGGGATATTCGTCCTCTCCCTCGATGCCGATGCGAACGCTGTCCCAGGCTCCCACGCCCAGGAAGAAGGCCTTGTAGCCGTCCTTACGCAAGTGATCGAGGGTGAGGTCCTTGCCCACGGGGGTGTTCACCACGAACTCGATCCCCATCTTCCGGAGGGCTTCGATCTCCCGGCGAACCACGTGACGAGGAAGCCGGTATTCGGGAATTCCGGCTATGAGCAGGCCGCCGGGTTCCTGCATGGCCTCGAAAACCGTGACCGGGTAACCCTCCCAGGCCAGGAAATAGGCCGCCGACAGCCCAGCCGGACCGGACCCGACGACGGCCACCTTTTCCTAGAAACGGTTCTTGGGCTCGGGGTTTCGGTAATCGAGGCCTTTTTCCCAAACCATTCGCGCCGCAAACCCCTTCACGTCCTTGATGGCAATGGGTTTGTCCAGGTGCCGTCGTTGACACCAGGACTCGCACGGGTTGGGACAAACCAGGCCGCACACCCACGGAAGGGGATTGTCCCGCCGGATGACCTCCACGGCCTCCTCGTACCGGCCGTGGCCGACCAGGGCAACGTAGGAGGGAACGTCGATCCCGGCAGGACAGTGAAGCTGACAGGGGGCGGACGATTCCCTCTTCAGACCGTCGGTGTCGTAAACGATGCGGTCCTTGTCCGCGCCGGGCCCGGGGGAAAAGAACGGAGGAGAAGACATGATCGGCTCCCGAAATATCCAGGGGTATCAGGGAATGGACCGGGACCCGGCCAGGGCTCGAGCGAAAAACTCCCGCCTCATGCGGGTGGATTCCGCAGGGGAGACCCATTTGAGGGCCGCCGTGGTACAGCCCGTCACGCAGGCGGGCTCGAGCCCCTCGTCGATTCGGTCCTTGCAGTAGTCGCACTTGATGACGGTCCCCGTCCGGGGATTCCACTGGGGAGCCCCCCAGGGACATGCGGTGATGCACGCTTTGCACCCGATGCACAGGGAATGGTCCACAAAGACGATCCCGTCCCGGTCCCGTTTCTGCATGGCCCCCGTAGGACAGACGGAAACACACCAGGGGGCCTCGCAATGAAAGCAGGGCATGAAGACGAAGTGGACCCGGGGAATGTGACCCCTGAGGATGGGGCCCACCTGGATGATCTTGCAGAAGGACGGCCCCACGGGTACGTCGTTTTCGGTCTTGCAGTGCAGCTCACATGCCCGGCATCCGATGCACCTTTCCTGGTCCTGGTAAATATAGTAGCTGCTCATAGGGTTCGCTCCTGTCCTTCGTCGCCCCGAGACGCTTTCCTGATGCGGATAAAACAATCGGCAACCGGGCAGTTGCCTCCCACGGCCACCTTCAGCAGCCCCTTCATCAGGGTGTTATCCCTCATCCCCTTCTTGTAGGCCCTCGTTTGGAGAGGCACTTCCCGGCCGTACCCGTGGAGGGTGTAAACCACTTCCGGGTGGACGTATTCGCTGACCGCCGCAATTCCCGTCTGGGCAATTCCGCCCCCGGAGACTTCCACCGCGTCCCCGGCCTTGATTCCCAGCTTCTTGGCCTCTTCGCTGTTGATCCAGAGCTTGTTCTCCGACTGGATTTCGTTGAGGTAGAGGTTGTTGAGGGTCGTTCCCTGGGTGTGGACGGCGATCTTGCCGGTGATGAGACGATAGTGGCCTTCGGGCGGCGGCGCGGGGCTCCGGTAGGGAGGAAAGGACGGGATCCCGTTTTCCTCGAGCATGCTCGAGACGAACTCGAGCTTTTTCGAAGGCGTTTTGAAGGTCAAACCGGTCTTGCGGTCGAAAAGGATCGGTTCTTTGGACAACTCGATGCAACCCTTTTCCTCCAGGTCCGAGAGCTTGAACCCCATGTCCTGGAGCTGCCAGGCGATCATCTCTTCCATCGTGTTGTAGGGAAAATATTGGCCGACTCCCAGTCGTTCGGCCAGCTGCTTGATGATCCACCATTTGGGTTTGCTGTCGTAGCGGGGCTCGACGGCCTGGCGCCGAATCCAGAGGGCCGGTTTGGGTCCTCCCTTGACGATGACGGGGTCCGTTCTTTCCAGGAACATGGCCTCGGGAAGGATCCCGTCCGACACCCAGGCAATGTGGCTGTA
>JARKQW010000499.1 GCA_029974695.1 Syntrophobacteraceae bacterium
CAACCGCCTGGACGGGATCGTGGCGTTCAACCCCCTGAGCCCCCAGATCATGGAACGGATCGTGGACAAGTTCGTTCGGGAACTGGAAACCCAGCTTTCTGAAAAGAAAATTCGGTTGGAGCTGAGCCCGGCGGCTCGATCCTGGCTGGCTGAGAAAGGACACGATCCCACCTTCGGAGCGCGGCCCCTGGCCCGACTGATCCAGGCGGAAATCAAGGACGTTCTGGCCGACGAGATCCTCTTCGGACGCCTCAAGCAAGGGGGAAAGGTCTTCATTCGCCGGGCGGACGAATCGGGGTCCGAGTCCGAGGGGGTCCTGAAGACCGAATCCCTTGCCTTTCGCTTCTTTGACACCCCGGTTTCGGAGACCGGGGGGGGCTAGGCGCAACCGGTCTATGAGTTCTCATGCCCGTCTACCGCTTGGCAAAACCATTGGTGTTTCCGTCCCCGTCGCTGGCTGAGCCCGACGGTCTTCTTGCCGTCGGGGGGGACTTGTCCCCCCAGCGGCTCCTGCTGGCCTATCGCCAGGGGATCTTCCCCTGGTATTCCGAGAACACTCCCATCCTTTGGTGGTCCCCCGATCCCCGGCTGGTGCTGATTCCCGGGGAGCTGACCGTCAGTCGGAGCCTGGTGAGGGTCCTGAGAAAATCCCTCTTCCGGGTGAGCTTCGACCGTGCCTTTCGGCGGGTTGTGGAATCCTGCGCCGTCGTGCCGCGACGCTACGGCGACGGCACCTGGATCGTGCCCGAAATGATGGATGCCTATGAAGAGCTCCACCGGATGGGTTACGCCCATTCCGTGGAAACTTGGCAAAACGGGGTCTTAGTGGGCGGTTTGTACGGCGTGGCCTTGGGGAGGGCCTTCTTCGGGGAATCCATGTTTGCCCTCCGGCCCGACGCATCCAAGGTCGCCCTGGTCCACCTGGTCCGACTGCTCATCCGATGGGGCTTCGATCTCATCGATTGCCAGGTGGTGACCGAACACTTGCGACGACTGGGGGCACGGGAGGTTCCCCGACAGCAATTCCTGAGCCAATTGGAAGCGGCCGTGGCCAAGAAGTCCGTTCGAGGGTCCTGGGCCTCCGTCGTCTTGGGCTGAATTCCATTTCCACCACTTCCGGGGAGGGGACATGGTCGAAAAGGTGATCATCGTGGGAGCCGCCGGACGGGATTTCCACAACTTCCAGGTGTATTTCAAAGACAATCCCCGCTACCGGGTCGTTGCTTTCACCGCGGCCCAGATTCCCCGAATCGAGGGGCGCGTTTTTCCCGCCGAACTGGCGGGCGAGCTCTATCCCCGGGGGATTCCCATCCACCCGGAGTCGGAGATGGTGCGGATCATCCGGGAAAACCGGGCGGACCTGGTGGCCTTCTCCTACAGCGACGTGTCCCACCTGGACGTGATGCACAAAGCCTCCGTGGCCATGTCCGAAGGCGCCGATTTCATCCTCATCGGGGCCACCTACACCATGCTCAAGGCGAAAAAGCCCGTGGTGGCGGTGTGTGCCGTGAGGACCGGGTGCGGAAAATCCCAAACCACCCGCAAGGTTTGCAGCATCCTCCGGAAATGGTGCCGAAGGGTGGTGGTGGTGCGGCACCCCATGCCCTACGGGGACCTTCGACTCCAGGCCGTCCAGCGATTCTCGTCCTATGAAGACTTCGACCGCAATCATTGCACCATTGAAGAGCGAGAGGAGTACGAACCCCTGGTGGACCGGGGCATTGTGGTCTACGCGGGAGTGGATTACGGTCGAATCCTCGAGAAGGCCCAGGAAGAAGCCGATGTTCTCGTCTGGGACGGGGGAAACAACGACACGCCTTTCTATTTTCCGGATCTTCACATCGTCCTGTTCGATCCCCATCGCCCCGGCCATGAGCTCCGGTATTACCCGGGGGAAACCAATATGCTCATGGCGGATGTCGCCATCATCAACAAGGTGGATACGGCTTCCGAGGAAGGGGTTCGACAGGTGGAGGAAAATATCCGGCGACACAACCCCAAAGCCCGAATCGTGTATGCGGAGTCTCCCATCACCGTGGAGGACCCGGCGCGAATTTTCGGCAAGCGGGTCCTGGTAGTGGAAGACGGTCCCACCCTGACCCACGGGGAGATGCCTTTCGGAGCCGCCACCATTGCGGCCCAAAGATCTGGGGCGGGTTCCATCGCGGATGCCCGTCCCCACGCGGTGGGAAGCATTCGCGAAGCCTACCGCAAGTACCCCCACCTGGGTCCCCAGCTGCCGGCCCTGGGATACGGCGAGGAGCAGATCCGGGAGCTGGAAGCCACCATCCGCGCCGTAGACTGCGACCTGGTCCTGTTTGGAACTCCCACGGACCTGTCGCGCCTGCTTCGCATCGACAAGCCCGTCCTTCGTGCCCGTTATGAATACCGGGATCACGGACCTCCTCTCCTGGAAGACATCTTAGAAGAAGATCTGAACAGGCTGGGCCTTCCCGAGAGCGAATCGGAGCGCCGTTAGGAGCCTTGCCGGTTCCCCAGGACAGTCCCTGCGCATCCC
>JARKQW010000503.1 GCA_029974695.1 Syntrophobacteraceae bacterium
ATCTGCCCGACTTCGTGCAGAACCTGCGGCATCGGAACACGGCCATCCTCCTGGGACTGAGCTTCATCCTGGCCTGCCTGCTCACACCCTCTTTCGTGACCACCAGTCCCAAGTACCAACTGGGAGACATCGCCGACCGAAACACCAAGGCCGCCCGGGACCTCCTCATCCTGGACGAGGCGGCCACCGCAAAAAAGAAGGAAGAGGCCCTGCGCCAGGCACCCATGGTGTATGACCTGGACGAGACGGTGGCCCATAGGATCCAGGAATCCGTGGAGAGGACCTTTCAATCCATGCGGGATTTCCTGCATCATCCGCCCGCCCCTCCCCCGGTTCCGGATGTTTCCCTGGATGGCGGGGGGGACGTCCCGCCCGCCTACGACAACGGTTCCTCGATCGATTTGCCCGCCCTGGCCCAGGTCAAGAAAGAGTTCCAAAGCACCTTGGGCATCCAGGTGCCGGACGAAATCTTCTTCGAGCTCCTCGAGAGGCGCTGGTCCCGAGACATCCAGGACAAGGTGACCCAGTTGCTGGTCTCCCTTCTGGACCGGGGCATCCTCACGCGGGAAGCCATCCAGGTGCAAAGCCGCAACCAGAACCTGTTGTTGAGAAAGATGGGCTCCCAGGAGGAGTTCCTCTTCACCCCTCCCCATTCCTACCTGGACATCGAGGATGCGCGAAAACTGGCCCGCATGCGCCCCTACGAGGACGGCTGGGATTCCAAGGAAATGAGGGTGGTGGCCTACCTGGCGTCGCACCTGCTGCAACCGAACCTCACCTTCAACCTCCAGGAGACCGAGCGGCGAAGAGAGCTGGCTTCCAGCGCCGTAAAACCGGTCTATATCCAGGTGGCCAAGAACGAGATGCTCGTGCGGGAGGGGCAGCGAATCGGGCCCGAAGAGCTCTTGAAACTGAAAGCCAATGACCAGAAGGCGTCTCGCGGGCATCGGGCGGTGATCTTCATCGGGCTGCTTCTTTTTGCCACCGTCTGCATCTGGGTGGTGGTCCACGTGACCCGGGAGCACCTTCCCGCGCGCCGGATGGAGACCCGCGATTATCTTTTTCTGGCAATCCTCCTGGTTTTCGCTCTGGCCCTGGGAGCCGCCGCCCAATGGATGGCCGAGTTGTCGGCGGAGAGTTCCACCCACTTCGGGTCGAAGACCCTTCTTTACGCCGTGCCGCTGACCACGGGGGCCATGATGGCCTGCATCTTCTTCGGGGTCACGGTCTCCCTGCTCTTCTCCCTGATTTTGACCCTCTTTGCCTCGATGCTTTTCGGCAGAGACTTCGGACTGTTTTTCTATTTTCTCATCGGCTCTTTCGTGGCCGCCCACTGCACCTCCTCGTGCCGCACTCGGATGGTGCCCATCAAGGCGGGCCTGCTGGTGGGGGGGGCCAATGTCGTTCTCATCCTCCTCAGCGCCCTTGTCCTGGACCAGTGGGTGATCCTGCGGGTGCTGACCAATGCCTTTTTCGGACTCTGCGGAGGGATCTTTGCCGGGATCCTGGTGACCGGTTTCACTCCCTTGGTGGAAATGAGCTTCGGGTACACCACGGACATCAAGCTGCTGGAGCTGGCCACCATGGACCAGCCGCTCCTCCAGGAATTGATGGTCCAGGCCCCGGGCACCTATCATCACAGCATCATTGTCGGCAACATGGTCGAGGCGGCGGCCAAGTCCATCGGCGCCAACTCGCTCATGGCCAAGGTGGCCGCCTATTACCACGATATCGGAAAGATCAAGAAGCCCATCTATTTCATCGAAAACCAGTTCGATTGCGAGAACCGCCACGAAAAGCTGGCTCCTTCCATGAGCAGCCTGATTCTCATTTCCCACGTGAAAGACGGCGTCGAGCTGGGCAGGCAGCACCGCCTGGGCAAAGCCATCCTGGACATCATCAGTCAGCATCACGGTACCAGCTTCATCTCGTTCTTCTATAAAAAGGCCCAGGAGGCCCGAGAGAAGGCGAAAGCCGGCCGGGGAACGGAACTGCCTCCCATCAACATGGACGACTATCGCTACCCGGGTCCCAAACCTCAGACCAAAGAGGCCGGGCTGGTGATGCTGGCGGACGTGGTGGAAGCCGCGTGCCGCTCCCTGACGGAACCCACCCCCGCCAGGATCCAGGGAATGGTGAACCGGCTCATCAACAACATTTTCAGTGACGGGCAACTCGAGGACTGCGAGCTCACCCTCAAAGACCTCCACGAAATCGCCCGGCGTTTCAACCAGATCCTTGCCACGATCCATCACAAGCGGATCGAATACCCGGCCACCGCGGCCGGCGAGGCCAAAGGGAAGACCGATGCCCCTGATTCAGGTCAGCGTGAATCCAAATCAGATCGAGATCGTAATGCCGCCGGTCGAGAAATCAGCCGAGCGGACCTTAAACGCCTTGGGATACACTGAGGCGGAGTTGAGCGTCGCCATTGTGGACGACGCTCAGATGAGGGAGCTCAACCGGAAATATCGAGGGGTGGACTCGACCACCGACGTCCTTTCCTTTTCCATGACCGAAGGAGAATTCGGGGATGTGTGCCCGGAGCTTTTGGGGGACGTGGTCATTTCCGCCCCCACGGCCCGGATCCTGGCTGAGGAGTACTCCTGTCCCCTCTCGACGGTGCTGGACCTGCTGCTCGTTCACGGGATTCTGCACCTGGTCGGCCACGACCACGGAAGGGAAGAGGAAGAAACGGAACGAATGTTCGAAACCACGGTGGAGCTCATGAAGCTCCTGGGACACTCGGAAGAAACCTTCTCCTGGTATTTGCGGACGGATTCCGAGGAATGATCCCCGCGGGGAGTGCCCCTCGTGGAAGCATTGGATGAAAGGAGGAAGTGTGGCCAAGGTTTCGATCAACGTGGATCATGTGGCGACGGTCCGACAAGCACGGTTGGCCGCCGAGCCTGATCCCGTCATGGCGGCCGCTCTCGCCGAGTTGGCGGGGGCCCAGGGGATTGTGGTGCATTTGCGCGAGGACAGGCGCCACGTCCAGGACCGAGATGTGGAGGTTTTGCGCCGAACGGTGAAAACCAAGCTGAACCTGGAAATGGCCGCCACGCCCGCCATGATCCAGACCGCCCTTCGCATCAAGCCGGACCTGGTGACCCTGGTTCCCGAAAAGAGGCAGGAGCTCACCACCGAAGGGGGACTGGACGTGGTGTTGTATGAAGAATCCCTCAAGGAGGTCATCAAGACCCTTCATGACGCGGAAATCGCCGTCAGCCTTTTCATCAACCCGGACCCCAAGCACATCAAGACCGCTCACAAGCTGGAAACGGACTACGTGGAGATTCACACGGGAAGCTTCGCCGACGCCAAGACCTTTGCCCAACGAAAGGAAGAGTTCGACCGGGTCTTGACAGCCGCCCGGCTGGCTCACAAACTGGGCCTGGGGGTCCACGGAGGACACGGAGTCGATTACCGAAACATCCTTTGGTTGCGCAGCATCACCGAAATCGAGGAATTCAGCATCGGGCATTCGATCATCGCAAGAGCGGTTTTGGTGGGGATGGAGAAGGCGGTTCGGGAAATGATCGAACTGGTGAACGGCTGAGATGGGCGTCTACGGAGTCGGCATCGACCTGGTTCGCGTTGAAAGACTCGAAAAGAGCCTGGAGAAATGGGGGGCCCGTTTCCGGGAGCGGGTGTTTACTGCCCATGAGATCGAGCACTGCTCCCGCAGGAAAAACTCCGTTTCCTGCCTTGCCTTGCGGTTTGCCGCCAAAGAGGCCTTCGCCAAGGCCCTGGGAACGGGGATCCGGGCGCCTCTGTCCTGGCTGGACATCGAGGTTCGCAACCATGCGGGGGGCAAGCCCGAGGTCTTTCTCTCCTCCCGGGCCGCCCGGTATTGCCGGGACCGGGGCATCCTTGCGTGGCACCTGAGCCTCACCGACGACGGGGCTTACGGAGCTGCAGTGGTGGTACTCGAAAGTTAGCTCCCCGGCCGGTCCCATCCATTCGACCCATTTTCCCGGACCTTTAGCGAGGATTGGGGGAGGAAACCGGGCACTTCCGGCCTCGGAGTCTCTCCCCGATCCCTCCGGAACACCGCTCCCTCGGGAGAGTGCCCCCCCGGGAGCGGCACGGGGAACAGACGCGGAGACCGATATGCGCATTGCAACGGCGTCGGAAATGGCGCAACTGGACCGCCGAACCATCGAAGAGGTTGGAATCCCGGGAATCGTTCTCATGGAAAACGCGGCCCGGGGGGCGGCGGGGTTCTTCCTCGAGGTCTTTCCCGACCTGCTTCGAAAGAGGATCACCGTTGTTGCCGGGAGCGGCAACAACGCCGGAGACGGCTTTGTCTTGGCGAGGATCTTCCAAAACAGCGGCGGCCAAGTTCGAGTGGTGTGCCTGCGCCCTCCGGACGGTCTTCAGGGAGACGCCCTCACCAACTACCGCATTCTCGAAAACATGGGGACGACCATTCACATTTGGGACGAGGAGGGAGACTTCTCCTCCCAGTGGAGATGGATCGAGGAAAGCGACGTCATCATCGACGCCGTTTTGGGTACGGGGCTCCGGAACGAGGTCCGGGGCACCTACCGGAAGGTCATCGAAGGGATCAACGATCTGGGAGTCCCGGTGCTTGCCGTGGACATTCCCTCGGGGCTTCATGCCGGCACGGGAAAGCCCATGGGGGCGGCCATTCGCGCCCGGGCCACGGCCACCTTCGGACTCATCAAACTGGGGCACCTCCTGGAGCCGGGTACGGCCTACGTGGGGAGGCTCAGCGTCGTGGACATCGGCATTCCCGTTCACATTGTCGAGTCCGCCGACATCCGGCGATGGTGGCTGGACCACGAGCTGCTGAGTACCTGGATTGCTCCGCGGCCCCCCGCCGCTCACAAGGGAAACGCGGGGCACGCCGTGGTGTTGGCCGGGTCTCCGGGAAAAACGGGGGCGGCGGCCCTTGCCTGCCTGGGAGCCGGTCGGGTGGGCGCAGGCCTGGTAACCCTCCTGATTCCGTCAAGCCTCAATCCCATTCTCGAGGTGAAATTGACCGAAGCCATGACGGTCCCCATCCCGGAGACCGAGGATCATTCCCCCAGTGAGGCCGCACTGCCTCTCATCCTGGATTTTCTTCAAGACAAACAGGCATTGGCCATGGGCCCAGGGATATCTCTCCATTCCAGCACCCAGACCCTCGTCAAGAACCTCCTGGTTCAATCGCCCTGTCCCATGGTGCTCGATGCCGACGCCATCACGGCCATGGCCCCGGAACCCGAACGATTCAAGGATGCGCCGCATCCCGTGGTGTTGACTCCTCACCCCGGAGAGATGTCCCGCCTTACCGGAAAATCCACCCGGGAAATCCAGGAGAATCGAGTGGAGACGGCCGGGGAGTTCGCCGTGAAATACGGGGTGACCCTCGTTCTCAAGGGCCATCGGTCCCTCATCGCTTCCCCGGACGGCAGGCTTGCCGTCAACAGCACGGGAAACCCCGGAATGGCCTGCGGAGGGATGGGCGACGTCCTCACGGGCATGATCGCAGGCTTCCTGGCCCAGGGCTTTCCGGCCTTCGAGGCCGCGTGCCTGGGAGTCTATATTCACGGGGCTGCGGCCGACCGCCGAATGGGGGAGATCTCGAGCCGGGGGCTTTTGGCTTCGGATCTTTTGGAGGAAATCCCCGGAGTGATCGGCCGCCTGGAAGGCTTCGAGGCGCCCTCATGCAAGAGCTGACATTCCGCTCCCACGACGAAGAGCGCACCCTTGCCCTGGGAAGTTTCCTGGGATCCCGGCTGGAACCCGGCGATGTATTGGCCCTTTGGGGAGAACTGGGCGCGGGGAAGACCCTTTTTGCCCGGGGAATCGCATGGGGGCTCGAAGTACCCCGGGAGGTCCCCATCACCAGCCCCACCTTTGCCTTCATCCATGAATACGAAGGCCGCTTGCACCTTTACCACATGGATCTGTACCGGCTGAGCCATCCGGACGAATTGGACACCCTGCCCTGGAAAGAGGCCCTCTACGGCCGGGGAGCGGCTGTGGTGGAATGGCCCGACCGACTCGGAGCGGACTTGCCCCCTGAACGCTGGGATATCGAGATCCGGGTTACGGGAGATGCGAGCCGGGAGATTCTCCTACGGGCCGTGGGAAAAAGAAACGGTGCCCGGCTGGAGCTTTGGGCGCCGGACCTCTTCGACCTGCGGAGCGAATCCGGGGAGCCTTGCCGCCGGGGATGAGCGTCTTTCCGCCGTCTCCGGGCGTCCGACCTTTCCCCCCGCACTCCTTCCCGGAAATCCTGTTGAATCAGTCAACTCCCGGTCCGGGAATCCCCCCCTCGAGGGGGGGAACCACACCACTCAATTCAACCACAACACCCCGCCATTTCGGGGGATCAATCGCGGGTCTCCCCGGCCCCTTTGCACTCGGA
>JARKQW010000013.1 GCA_029974695.1 Syntrophobacteraceae bacterium
GAACCGCCGGAATGCCGAGTTCCCCGCAGGATTGCAGGAAGGCTCCGGCATCCTCCCGCCAGTCGGCTTTCTCGAAGTCTGCCGCGGGAAAACAACGGCTGTCATCGCCCAAGAGCGGATAGACGCCGATGGTCTGCTTTCCGGCCGGACGGTCGTAGATCACCTGATCGGCCACCGGCAGCAACCGGCGCTGGTCGCAGTTGCCGCATTTCACACGGGGCTTGTGGCAGACGCCGGGCTTCCACTCGTTACCACAGGTCGGTGAATAGCCGGATGTGCCTTTGGCCGACTCCCGGCGCTTCGGATAAACATCCTCGCGACCCCGGAACAGGCAACGGAACAGGGCGATCTTGTCGTCGGTGGTGAAATGGGTGGGACTCGAGGAGGCTCCGATGGAGCCGGAACGGTCCCAGGCGCGGTCGGTGCTTCCCAGGCCGTGTCCTGATGGGTCAGCAATTCCTTGAGGCGGGCGTTCTCCGTACGCAACCGCCGCAGTCCGTCTTGTTCATTCAAGATCTTGTCACTTTCCGGCAAATCCATGCTCCGCCATGAGATCATCCATGTCATCGCCGACGCCCCGGCCCCGGTTGTGGCCTTCGCGCCGGATGCGTTCAAGCCGTTCGACATAGGCTCCTTGCTGATTAGGCTCAAGAGTCGCAATCGCCTTCAGCGCCTGCTCAAACATACGCACCAGGGCCTTGAAGGTACCCTCGTCATCCATGCTACAGTAGCCGAGCAGGTTCATACAGGGTTCGCAAAAGAACTAGGTCATCCGCGTGACCTTGCGGTAGATGTTGCGCGCATCGATCATCAGCACCTTGTCGCGGTGCGCTTCCGGCTTGGCGCGATTGAGGAACCGCAGCTCGCAGGGAACAGTCCGGTTGCAGAAGAGATCCGCAGGAAGGCCAAGCCCATCACTGGCAGGAAATTTTCGTTGCCGGCGTAGTTGGAGTTGGCCCGCAGGGTGTCCTCCGCGCTCCAGAGCCGCTCTTCAAAGGCTTCGATGAATTCAGGCCGGGCCATGCTCAAGCTTCCTTTCCAAAATTCGCTCTGTGCAGGGCCTCGCCCTTGTCCCCGAAGCTGCGCAGCAGGCTTTCGATCTTTTCCAGCGCCAGCGGCGACGGCTTGGCGCGCTCGTTCTCCCAGCGGTTGATCGTGGGGAACGTCACCCCGAGCCGGGCGGAGAACTTTTCCTGAGTTAGACCCGTGAGTTTCCGAAGTTCCCGGACCAGCCTGGCCATACTGTGTTGCTTGTCCAATGGATTTCTCCTTGCTGAATTTCTGATTTGCCGGCGGCACCATTCATAATGCGGCGTTGACCCGTGGCGCGAAGCTTGCGGAGCCGAAGGCGCATGCAAGCGAGTGACATCGGGTCCAATGGCCTAGTTGGCAGAGCCGGAGGCGGAGCCGGCCGGGACAGGGACCCGATGGGGGCAACGCCGCATTGGCGACGTCGCAGGCGGCGCCAACGCATGATTGATCACTTGCCGTATCTCATCCACAGGGCCGCACATGTCACGCATTACTTTGCAATCCTTACGGAAATCCCCGTGAGACAAGAGTCACCCTCAAGTATTCTTCGACACATCCCGCCGCCACCCGGCAGGTGAGTTCCACAGACATCAGAGCGAAAGAATTTCAGCCACCGGCTGACACTTTCTCCGTCTCTCCGGCAAGGAGGGGCATCACTCACAGGGGGAGGCACCGTCCATGGGAATCAACGACCTGTTTGACGGAATCACGAAGAGGATCCGGCGGTTTGCCTTTGATGCCGCCGAACCGCGGACGCAGGGTAGTGTGAGGACACCGGACGAGGCCCGGAGAATCGGGGTAGGAGTTCGGAGAATTTGGGCCCAAAGAGAAGCGGGGTAGGACGGATTCTTCGAAAGAGGAGAGTTTAGGTCGGAAGGTCAGGTAGTCCAAAACAGACGTAAGTCTCTGACAATACGCCGAAAAAGAAAAGCCGCCTCACCACCGGGCGCGGTTAAGGCGATCTGCGACCCCGCGAACGACTCGAAAACAACCCGAAATTTCGTAGAATGGTTCGTGGGACCCCGATGCACGACATGCGTGTGCGCTGGGTAGCCCGCAAACCGGCTCCCAGCCTTAGACGAATGGTGGAGGCGGCGGGAGTCGAACCCGCGTCCGAAAGCATTCCGCCCAAGCATCTACATGCTTATCCCGGGTTTTGATTTTCGCCTCGGCAAGCTCCCCGCGGGCGGGATATTGCCTCGGCTAGCCTATCGAATCTCGTCCTTGAAACCGTAGGCGCGGGGTCAAGGACCATCCCGCTGAGCCGACGCCTCTATCGGTCCCGCAGGAGAGAACCGGAGAGACGGTAGCCGCCTAGGCGGCTACGGCGTACGCATAGTCGTCTGCGTTTGTTTTGGCTCCAACGGTTTTACGAGGAGTCGGAACCTCGGCATGCAGCTTGAACTTCTTTACCTCCGTCGAACCCGTTTCGCCCCCATTCGGTAAAGCCCTGTGCTCGACTAATTGCATTGTACCCCGAAGAGATTCGAAGTCAAGCGCCGGGCTTCCTGGCTCGGCTTTCCCCCCTGCTCCTTTCCCCGGCGGCCGGGAGCATTCGGCGTGGCCGAAACTCTTGCCCGCCCCTTCGCCAATTGCTATCCTAGAACGTTCGGTGGGCAGACCTTCCAAGACCAAAGGACCCATGGGGGATCGGTCGCTTACAGCCCGGGCTTCTCAAGAATGTTGGGTGCATGACACAACCGGTGAACAAACGCCTTCTGCGGATTTCCGCCTTCGCCTCCTTGGCCCTGCTTCTGCTGGTGGCGGCCATGGTCGTTCTTCCCAGCTTTCTCAACCTGGATCCCATCAAGAAGGGAGTTCTCGCCGGGATCGAACAGAAACTGCGATGCCGGGTGAGCATGGCTTCCCTCGATTTTCACCTCTTTCCCCGGCCCCGGGTGATCATTCGCGACGGGAAAATGTCCTGGCCGGAAAAGCTGGAAGGAAGTTTTCGTTCCGCCCAGATTGATGTGCATCTCATCCCCCTGTTCCTGGGAAAAGTCCGGATTCAAAAGCTCCACATCTTCTCCCCCGATTTCCGCCTGGGCATCACGGAACTTCCCGGCCCCGTGCCCTCGGATTCCGAAACTCAACAAAAACCCAGCCCGGAAGTGATGCTTTCTTCCCTCTCTTCGGTCATCCCCGCCGAGATGACCGGCATCACCGTCCTGGTGACGGACGGTTCCCTGGCCGTGTCCCGAAACCGCCTCCCTCCCGTGCAGGTGCTGGGAATCGACGCAACGCTCTCCGTCGCCGGGGCGACGGTGGACCTCGAGGGCCGGGCCTGGTCCAACCTTTCGGATTATCTTTCCGCCCGTCTCAAGTTGGATCTCAGAGGATTCAAAGGAGAGGGCCGGATTGCCCTGACCCGCTTTCGGCCGGACGTTCTGGCGGACAGCTGGTATCCGGACATGCGGGACCTGTTGGGGGATTCCCGGTTCCACCTGACCGTTGATTTCCAGGCGGAATCTTTTCAAAACTTTTCGGCCCGGTTTCAAGGGTCCGCTCCCCATATCACCCTCGAGCGGGGCGACGAGAAGGTCGTCCTCGTGGCGGATTCCCTCAGCGGGAACCTGAGCCGCCAAGGCGGGACCTTCGACCTCACCCTGCAGCAGCTCAAGCTCAGTTATCCCCACGGGGACCTTTCGGGATTTCTCCACGTGGACGGGACCCAACCCCTGGTGCAGCTCCAGCTCGACGGTGTTCAGACCGATGCGGCGGCCGTTCGAAAGGTTGCCGTCACCGTGTGGCCCAACGAGCGGGTGGTGAACAAGATCTTCGAGATCGTTCGCGAGGGGACGGTGCCTCATATCCGCTTTACGGCCCAGGGGGCCGAATTCCGCGACTTGAAAAAGTCGGAGAACTTTCAGATTCACGGGAGAATGGAACAGGGCCGGGTGTATGTGCCCAACGTGGAACTGGACATTCGGAACGTGTACGGGGACGTGGTCATCTCCAACGGAGTCCTCGAGGGAACCAATCTTTCGGGAAAAGTGGGGGACTCTCCCGGCTGGGACGGAGGCCTCATCGTGGGACTGGTTCGCAAGGGAGGCTCCGAGCTGCCCTTTTTCCTGGACATCACCATCGAGGCCGATTTGAGCGATCTTCCCCCGATCCTCCGCCGGGTGGTGAAGAGCGACCTCTTCCTTCGCGAGCTCGAACTGGTCCGGAACCCCCGGGGGCGAGCCCTGGGAAGACTGGTCCTGGGAGACACCCTCAAGTCCGTTCAAACCCGGGTGGTCGTCGAGAACTTCGAGCTTTCGGGGGAATACCGGCGTTTTCCCCATCCCATCGAAACCCGTGGCGGCACCTTTTTCTACGAAGGCACCACCGCCGCGGTCTTCGGACTGCAGGCGGTGCTGGGGCGATCGAAAATCGAGGAGGCCTCGGTCCTTTTCAACAGCCGCCCGTCCCCTCACCTGGACGTCCGGTCCGTGCGGGGCGCCGTTGCCGTGGAAGAGGTCTTTCCCTGGCTGCAGTCGTTCAAGCCCGTTCGGACGGCAACCCGGGACCTGGGTTCCGCCCACGGGACCCTCCTTGTGGAATCGGGCAACTGGAAGGGAACCCTTCTTCATCGGGAGAACCGCCTCTATCATTTTCAGGGGAGGACCGAGAATCTGCTGGTAAAATCCCCCCGGCTGCCGGACTCCCTGGTCTTGAAGAAGGGTCGGTTCGAAGTGGTTCCCGATCGAGTGACCCTCCACCAGTGGGAGCTGGCGTGCTCGGACGCCCTTGTGCGCGTCTCGGGCCGGGTTGCGGGCGATTTCACCGGGCCTGCCCGGCTGGATGTGACCCTGGACGGGTCCCTTGGGGAAAAGACCGTCCAGTGGGTGCACCAGGCCCTCCAGGTCCCTGGGGTCCTTCTTCCTCGTCCCCCCGTTCGACTCTCCCAGTTGCGATGGCTTCGGGAAACCCCGGATTCCCAGACCTTTACCGGGACCCTTGCCTCCAACGGGTGCGAGGTTCAGCTGGATCTTGTTCGGGAACCTCGAACCTTCACCGTCCGCCGATGTGCGGTCCGGGATTCGGAATCGGCGGCAACCCTCAGCTTCAAGCGGGAAGAACAACGATCTTCCTTCTCCTTTGCCGGGCATCTTACCGGGAACACCCTCAACGGGCTCCTCCTGCAGAATCCTCCCCTCTCGGGGGAGGTCCGGGGAGATTTCAAAGCCGACATCCACTGGGATCAGCCGGGCCGGTCCACGGCGTCCGGAAGCCTGTTCGTCAAGGGGCTCAACGCCTCCCGGACTCCCGACTCTCCGGTTATAATTCACAGCATGGCCATGGAAGGCACCCGGCAGGGGCTGGCCCTGGGTTCCGGCTCCTTCCGCTGGAGAGGCCAGGAGATGACCATGAGCGGAACGGTGGATTTCCAGTCCGACGCGTACCTTTTGAACCTGGATGCGGCTGCCGACGCGATCCAATGGCAGGCCTTGAGGGAGGCCGAGAAAACCCCGGAGAGCGCCTCCGGAGGGGAACCCCAGGGAAAATCCACTTCCGTTCCCTTGAAGGGGGTGATTCGAATCCGGGCCTCTTCCTTGTCTTACGAAAAGTACACTTGGAGCCCTTTCGGCGCGGAGGTGACCCTGTTGCCCGACGGGTACGACATTGCGCTGACCCACTCGGTCTTGTGCGGCATTCCCACCCCGGGGAACATCCGGTTTGGCCGGGACGGGCTGCAAGTCGACCTGAAGCCCGCCGCCAAGGGAGCGGCACTGGAAAGCTCACTGGCGTGCCTTTGGGAAAAAGACCGCCTCATCACCGGGTCCTTCGGCCTGCGGGGGGAAATCAAGGGACAGGGAGGGGGCCGGGCCTTGACGGAGTCCCTCGAGGGGGTCCTCAGTTTCAACGCCAACGAGGGCCGCATCTACCGGTTGGAAATCCTGTCCAAGATCCTTGCCCTCCTGAACGTCACGGAGATCTTCCGGGGTCGCATGCCGGACCTGTTCCGGGAAGGCTTCGCGTATGATTCCATCCATGCCAAGGCCCACTTCGACCATGGAAAGCTCCTCCTGGACGAATCCGTCATCGACGGATCTTCCATGAAGATCGTCTCCCGGGGGGAGGTGGACCTGGTGCGCAAGAAGCTGGACCTTTCCGTCTTGGTGGCTCCCCTCAAGACCGCCGACAACCTGCTGCAATACATGCCTTTGCTGAACCACATGTTCGAGGGCGGCCTCATTTCCATTCCTTTCCAGGTTACCGGGGACCTCTCGAACCCGGACGTTCGCCCCATGCCCGCATCCGGAACGGGAGCCGAACTGATGAACCTCATGAAACGGACCCTCCGGGCCCCCCTCAAGGTGATCGAGCCTTTTCTTCCCCAAACCAAAGAGGGGGCCGAACCTTCATGAAAGCTTCTCCCTCGGACCAACGACTTTCCTTTCGAATCCTGGGCATGGATTGCGGCGAGGAAGTCGCGATTCTCAAGAAAGAGATCGGTCCCCTGGTGGGAGGGGAATCCAACCTAGCCTTCGACCTCCTGCAAAACAAGATGACCGTCAGCGGGGGGCAGGCGGACCCGGAAGCTATTTCCCGGGCCGTGGCTCAAACGGGCATGCGGGCGGTTCCATGGGACGGGAGCTGCCCGGCGGGCGCATGCCCCGTGGAAGAGGGTCTGTGGCAGCGACACGGCCGGGTATTCTTGTGCGCCTCGAGCGGAGTGTTCCTGGCCGCCGGGTTTGTCCTGGACGCCTGGGGGAGCGGAGGAATCCTCGCCGCCTGGAAGGGAGCGGCAGGGCACCCGGCAGAAACCCTGTGGATCCAGGGTCTTCCCTATGCCGCGTCGGTGATCTCCGGGGCCTGGTTCATTCTTCCCAAGGCCTTCTACGCCCTGCGAAAGCTTCGCCCCGACATGAACCTTCTCATGGTCATCGCGGTGGCGGGAGCCGCGATCCTGGGAGAATGGCTCGAAGCCGCATCGGTGAGCTTCCTCTTTTCTCTCGCCCTCCTCCTGGAATCCTGGAGCGTGGGTCGGGCCCGCAGCAGCATCAGGAGTCTCATGGAGCTATCGACCCCCGTGGCCCGCGTCCGTTGTCCCGTGGACGGAGACATCGAGGAAAAGCCCGTGGAGCAAGTGCCCGTGGGAGCCACGGTACTGGTCCCCCCGGGGGAGAAGATTCCCCTGGACGGGATCCTCCTCAAGGGTTCCACCTCGGTCAATCAAGCCCCCATCACGGGGGAATCCATGCCGGTTTTCAAAAAGCCGGGGGACGAGGTGTATGCGGGGACCATCAACGGGGAGGGAGCCATCGAATTTCGTTCCACGAGGCCTTCCTCGGACACCGCCCTGGCTCGAATCATCCACCTGGTGGAGGAGGCCCAGGGCAGGCGGGCCCGCACCGAGCAATGGGTCGAGCGGTTCGCCCGGTACTACACCCCGGCCATGATGGCCCTGGCGGGCCTGGTGGCCCTGGGCCCTCCCCTTCTCACGGGGCTCCCGTGGTCTCCGTGGTTCTACCAGGCCCTGGTGCTGCTCGTCATTGCCTGTCCCTGCTCCCTGGTCATCTCGACCCCGGTCAGCATCGTGGCGGGTCTCACCACGGCGGCACGCCACGGGCTCCTCATCAAAGGGGGCGTATATCTCGAGGTCCCAGCGGGGATTCAAGTGGTCGCCTTCGACAAGACGGGAACCCTCACTCGAGGAAAGCCCAGGGTCCGGGACGTGATTCCCATGGACGACCACACGGTGGGAGGGCTCCTTTCCTACGCCGCCGCCCTGGAATCCCACAGCACTCACCCCCTGGCCCGGGCCATTGTCTCCGAGGCGCAGGAGAAAAACCTTTCCGTTCCACGGGCGGAGGAATTCACCCTGTTGCCCGGCCAGGGAGCCCAGGGAAGAATCGGGGATCGCACCTATTGGGTAGGGAGCCACCGCCTCCTGGATCAGTGGGACAAGGACAACCCGGCCTTTCATTCCATGGCCACCCGCCTCGAGGATTCGGGCCATTCCCTGGTGGTCATGTGGTGTGACGACCACATCTGCGGACTCGTGAGCGTTGCGGACGGGGTGAGGCCCGAAGCGAGGCAGGCCGTTCGATCCCTCAAGGAGTTGGGGGTTCGCCGGGTGGTCATGATCACGGGGGACAATCAAAGGACCGCCGAATCCATCGCGGCCGTAACCGAAGTGGACGAGGCTCATGCCGAACTGTTGCCCGAGGACAAGGTTCGCGTGGTGCGGGAACTCAAGGAGCGGTACGGGCAAGTGGCCATGGTGGGAGACGGAGTCAACGACGCTCCGGCAATGGCGGAAGCCTCCCTGGCCATCGCCATGGGAACCATGGGAAGCGACACCGCCATCGAGACGGCGGACATCGCTCTCATGTCCGACGACCTCTCCCGCCTTCCCTGGCTGGTGAAGCACTCTCGGCGGACCCTGGGCGTCATCCGCCAGAACATCTTCCTGTCCT
>JARKQW010000035.1 GCA_029974695.1 Syntrophobacteraceae bacterium
GCGAGAAAAGCCGGCGAAGGATCCGCATCTCGACGCCGGTCGGCGTTCTCGGAAATCCCGCGGGCAGCCGGTCGAGGTGAGCTGCCAGATTCTCGTACAGGGGGCGGTCATCCTGCATGTCGGTACTCCGTCGTTCCTATATCGTAAAGCGAAAAAAAACTCTCTTCCTCATCACCCGGCCGGTGTTCCGCGCCTGGGCTGGACGGGATGCAGCCGGTTCGCCCGGCAGCGCGTTCCCCCGGGCGGAGGCGGAAACCGGCGCCCGGTCCGAAAGCCGCTCTCTCCGGCATTCACGCCACCTGGTTGCCGGTGATCTGCTTCAGCGGGGACGGCATGACTCCGTGCAGCACCTCCACCAGATCCTCGATCCGGTACGGTTTGGTTACCACGCCCGCGAAACCGTAGTCTTCATACTTGGACATGATGGGATCGTTGGAGTAGCCGCTCGAGGCGATCACCCTCGCCTCGGGGTCCATTTCCCGCACAATCTTGACGGCTTCCTTGCCCCCCATGCCGCCAGGGATCGTCAGGTCCATGATGACGAGATCGAACCGCGCTCCGTTGCCCAGAGATTCCCTGTACAGCTCGATGGCCCGTTCCCCGTCTTCGGCCGCCGCCACCTCGTAACCAAGGTGCAGGAGAATCTCGCACAAAACGTCCCTCACGATTTCCTCGTCGTCCATTACAAGAACTTTGCCGTTTCCCATAAGAGACTTCCCCCCCCGGTGATCCTCCCCTTCGGCTTTGACCTTTTCTGAAGCCGGGAGATAGATGTGAAATGTTGTGCCCAGACCGAGTTCTGAATCAGCGGTGATTTTGCCGTTGTGCCTGTTGATGACGGAATACACGGTTGCAAGTCCCAGTCCGCTGCCCGATATTTTCGTGGTGAAGTAAGGATCGAAGATCCTCGGGATGTCGTCATGCGCTATGCCGATGCCGTGATCCAGGAGGGACAGGTGCACGTATCTTCCCGGGACGAGCTGCAGGGCGCCTTCCTCGGCAATGTCCAGGTTGGTGGCGCATATTTCGATGATTCCGCCGTCGGGCATGGCCTGCTTCGCATTGATGACCAGGTTGTTGATGACCTGGCTGATCTGGTTGCCGTCGGCTTCGACCGGCCAGAGATCCTCGGGAAGTCGGAATTCACATCCCACATTGGATCCTCTCAGGGCGAATATGGCGGAATCGCTGATGATGTCCGAAATGGACATGGTTTTCTTGATGGGTGCTCCCCCCTTCGAAAAAGTGAGGAGCTGCTGCGTGAGGTCCTTTGCGCGCAGGGTGGCTTTTTCCGTCTCGTCCAGCTTTCTGTGGAGGCGGTCTCCCGGAGCGGCCAGCAGTTTCGCAAGGGAGAGGTTTCCCAGAATGGCGGTGAGTATGTTGTTGAAGTCGTGGGCTATCCCACCGGCCAGGACCCCGAGGGATTCCAGCTTCTGGGTCTTGAGGATCTCCATCTCCCGGATTTTCCGCTCGGTCATGTCGAGGGTGATGCCTCGCAGGCCGACCGGCTTGTTGGAGCGGATGATCGGGTTCGAATAGACGAGAATGGGGAATCTGGTGCCGTCCTTCTTCTG
>JARKQW010000068.1 GCA_029974695.1 Syntrophobacteraceae bacterium
CTGGGCGCGCTCACCAGCCGCAAGGTGCGGGTAGTGATGGAGAACCGGGGAATCCGGCTTGTAAATTATCGCGGAGAGGAAAAGAGATATGCTTAAGACCGTTATCGTGATGCTGCTCGCCGTCACCGCCGGCACGGTGGGGGACATCCTGCTGACCAAGGGGATGAAGGAGTTGGGCGACATCTCGGCCATGAACCTGCGCGGAATGATGTCCGCCGCCTACCAGGCGCTCACCAGTCCCAAGCTGGTATTCGGCACCGCCATGCTTGCCGTATTCTTCTTCCTGTGGCTGGCGGTCCTCTCCTGGGAAGACCTGTCCGTGGCCCTTCCCATGCAGGCCCTCAACTACGTGCTGGTGGCCTTTCTTTCCCAGTACTTCCTCGGCGAGGTGGTAACCCCCCTGCGCTGGGCCGGGACCATGCTGGTCTGTGTCGGAGTGATTCTTATCACCAAGAGCAGCACCGGGTAACAGTTCCTGCTGTTTTGGTTTCCTTCCACTGCTCCTCTCTTCTTCCTGAGTTGAATTCTCTTCTTTTGTGGTACACTGTTCCCGCAATCACGCTATCGAAATCCCCCCTGACCCCCCTTTCACAAAGGGGGGGTGTAGTCTCCTTTATCTAAAGTCGGGATACCAGAAAGCTTCCCCTTTTTTCAAAGGGGGAGCGAGGGGGATTTCCAACAAGGAGGTTCCATGTCGAAACCGGTTACCGTAGAGATTCTGGTTGTCGGGAATGAAATTCTCATAGGCGATATCCAGGACACCAACACCAACTGGATCTGCAAACTGATCAACGGCCGGGGCGGATACGTAGCCCGGGCCACCATGCTGCGCGACATACCCGAGGAGATCTCCGCCGCGACGCGGGCTGCCGTCGAACGCGGGGTGGATGTCCTGATAACCTCGGGGGGGCTCGGTCCCACAGCCGACGACCTGACCGTCGCCGCCGTGGCTGAAGGCGCGGGTCTGGAACTGCGCCTCGATGAAAAAGCCCGGCAAATGGTAAAGGACAGTTATGACGATTTCTTCGCCAGGGGGATCATGGCCCAGGGCGGGCTCAACCCGGCGCGGGAGAAGATGGCCTGGCTGCCGGTTGGGGCTTCGCCGCTCCACAACCCGGTGGGAACCGCGCCCGGTGTCCTGTTCCATGTGGGGAAGACCTCCATCATCTGTCTCCCCGGCGTCCCCTCCGAGCTAAAGGGGATCATCACCACCTCACTCGAACCGTTCCTGCGGGAAACGCTCGGGGACGGGGGATCGCTGACCAAGGCCATCACGGTCCGGTGCAATGACGAGTCCATCATGGAACCTGTCCTGAGCCGGGTTGTGCCGCAGCATCCCCGCGTCTACATCAAGTCCCTCGCCAGGACCCTGGGCGAAACCCCGGAACTGGACATCACCCTGACCGTGACCGGCGGCGAGGAGGACGAGCGGGCTCATCTTGTGGACGCTGCCTACCGCCAGCTGCGGGAGGGTCTGACCGAGATAGGGATTGCCAACTGGGACAAGGTGTGACGGTTTTTCTGATGAAGGCTCTTGCAAAACAAGGAAAAGGTCAATAATAGTCCCCTCCCCCTTGCGTCTGAGAGGGGGAAGACTAATGCGGAAGGCTCTCCTTGATGTGAAAGCGATGGGAAACCGTGTCGCCGTGGTCGGGAGCTCCGTGCCAGGTCCGTTCCGTGAAACTGACCGTTCCGTCCCGGCCCACGATGAGCACGGTGGATGACCGGGTGCCGTAGCCGGCGCCGGAGATGAAGAGGGGAGCG
>JARKQW010000084.1 GCA_029974695.1 Syntrophobacteraceae bacterium
TTTCCTGAGATACGTCGAGGAAGGCTTTTACAGCGGGACGATCTTCCACCGGGTCATCGACGATTTCATGATCCAGGGGGGAGGAATGACGCCGGACATGAAGCCCAAGTCGACTCATGAACCCATCAAGAACGAGGCGGCACCGGACTTGAAAAACGACCGGGGAACCATCGCCATGGCCCGAACGGGCATGGTGGACAGCGCCACCTGCCAGTTTTTCATCAATGTGAAGAACAACGATTCCCTGAACCAGCGGGACAAGACCCCCCAAGGGTTCGGCTATGCGGTGTTCGGGAAGGTGATCGAGGGAATGGACGTGGTGGACCGGATCAAGAAAGTCCCGACCACCACGGTGGGTCCCCACCGGAATGTGCCTGCCAAACCCGTCCTCATCCAGAGGGTCGAACTCGTTCCCTGATCCCCTCGGACCAATCAAAGGGTGAAGCATCTCGAGTTTTCTTTGGCCAGGGCGGCGCAGCCTTTCTTCCCGGGGGGTCCCACCCGGTCCTGGTCGGCTTTCCCCCTGCTCGATTTCGAACCGGCGGGCGGTGTCTTCCACGGGGTCGGGAGTCACATGGACCATCTGCCCGTGGCCGCGTCGATCAGGGCCGCCTTAGGCGGATTCTCCTTTTCTGCGTTCTCATCGGGAATGTGAGGTCCCGGGACGGGACCCCGGGAGAACTTCTCCATTGGAGAACGGCCGTGGAGCCTGTTTGGCGCACCCGGCCGGGAATAAAACGACTTGTATTGACGGACACGGCCCGGAAAAGTATCATCCCCAAATGTGAGACTCATTTGGCAAGTCCAATCCATCCCAAAGAGTCCGGTTTGGGGCCCCCGCCCGCGAGAGGGAAACGGTCAGTGAAGTCCTGGAAAGGGATTTATCGAAAGAGGAAAATGCCTTGAGATGCTCCGGAATCGAGATCATCGGCGATGTTCCCTGGGGGACTCATTTCTGCCAATTCTATGAGACCGGCCTGGACCTGATCGAGACCCTCGTACCCTATTTTCGGGAGGGCCTGGCGGGCAACGAGTTCTGCATGTGGATCACCTCGGCGCCCCTGGATGTGGAGGAGGCCAAGGCCGCGATCAGGACCGGGCTTCCCGATGCGGACCGCTGCCTCCGGGAGGGCCGCATTGAAATTCTCGACTACAGCCAATGGTATATCCGGTCGGGAAAGTTTTCCGCCGAGGAGGTGCTCCGGGGCTGGGTCGAAAAGCTCGAGGCCGCCCGGGAAAAAGGCTTCGAGGGCCTAAGGCTTTCCGGGAACACTTTCTGGCTCGAGGCGGACGATTGGGACGATTTCACCCGTTACGAGGAAACGATCAACAACGTCATCGGCCGCTATCCCATGATGGCGTTGTGCACCTACTCGTTGAAGCAATGCGGTGCCTCGGAAATCATGGACGTGGTCGCCAACCACCAGTTCGCCCTCATCAAGCGCAAGGGCAGATGGGAGATCATTGAAAGTTTCCGTCACAAACAGATGGAGGACGCGCTCCGGGCAAGCGAGGAACGGTATCGCGGCCTGGTGGAAATGTCCCCGGACGCCGTCTTCGTCAACCGCGACAACCGGATCGTCTTCGTGAATCCCGAGGCGGTTCGGCTCCTCGGGGCCAGTGATCCCGAGGAGGTCCTGGGCAAGTCACCTTACGAACTCTTCCATCCCGAATATCACCCCACCCTGGACGAGCGCATTCGGCGTTTGCGCGAGGGCAAGGCCGTGCCGCTCATCGAGGCACGCATCGTCCAATTGGACGGGGCCCTCCGGAACGTCGAGGTGGCGGCCAGTCCCTTCGAGGATCGGGAAGGCTCGGCCATCCAGGTGATCTTGAGGGACATCACCGGGCGCAAAGAAGCGGAAGAGGAGTTGCGGGAGAGCGAGGCGCGGTGGCGGCTGCTGGCCGCATCCATGCCCAACCTGGTCTGGACCTGCACACCCGACGGGGAATGTGATTACCTGAGTCCTCAATGGGTCGAATACACGGGGGTTCCCGAAGCCGAACAACTGGGTTTCGACTGGCTCGAACGGGTTCACCCCGAGGACCGCGACTCCCTCATGGCGGCCTGGAACGGGGCCGTCGCGTCGGAGCAGGCGTTTGACGTCCAATTTCGGATTCGTCGGAGGGACGGGGTCTACCGCTGGTTCCAGACGCGGGCCGTGCCGGTCCGGGACCGGAAGGGGCGCATTGTCAAGTGGTACGGGTCCAACACCGACATCGAAGACCTCAAGCAGGCCGAGGAAGCCCTGCGAAAAAGCGAACACCGCTACCGAAACCTTTTCGAGACCATGAACGAGGGGTTTGCCCTCCACGAGGTCGTCTGCGACGAGGACGGCCGTCCTTGCGATTACCGGTTCCTGGAGATCAATCCCGGCTTTGAAGCTCAGACGGGGCTCCGATCCTCGGACCTCGTGGGCCGCACCGTTCGCGAGGTTCTTCCCGATACGGAACCCTTTTGGATCGAGAGATACGGCCGCGTTGCTCTCACGGGGGAATTCGATCACTTCGAGCACTACAGCGGGTCCTTGGGCCGGCATTACGAGGTGCGGGCTTTCCAGACGGAACCCGGGCATTTCGCCGTGTTGTTCTACGACATCACCGACCGAAAGCGGGCGGAAGAAGCCCTGCGGGCGAGTGAGGCCCGGTACCGGCTTCTTTCGGATACCGCCAACCGGCTCTTGGGCTCGGACGACCCTCAGGGGATCGTCCAAGAGTTGTGCCGCGAAGTCATGGAGCATTTGGACTGCCAGGCCTTTTTCAATTTTCTTGTGGACCCGGAGGTCGGCAGGCTCCACCTCAACGCCTGTGCCGGGATCCCCGAAGAAGAAGCCCGCAAGATCGAATGGCTCGATTACGGGGTGGCCGTCTGCGGCTGCGTGGCCCAAGGGCTGAAACCCATCGTGGTGGAGGATATTGCCTGCACTCCCGATCCTCGAACGGAACTGGTCCAGTCCTACGGAATCCAGGCCTACGCCTGCCATCCCCTCATCGCCCAGGGCCGACTCCTCGGGACCCTCTCCTTCGGCACCCGGACCCGGAGCCGGTTTTCGGACGAGGACCTGGCCCTCATGAGGACCGTCACCGACCAGGTGGCCATCGCCATGGAGCGGATCCAGCTCATCGATCAGCTCCGGAAATCGCGGGACGTCCTCGAAGAGCGGGTCAAGGAACGCACAGTCGAGCTCGAGCGGGCCAACGAAGCCCTGCGATGCCTGTCTTCGAGGCTCCTGTTCGCCCACGAGGCCGAGCGAAAGCGAGTCGCCGGCGAGATTCACGACACCATCGGAGCCTGCCTCAGCGCGGTGAAGTTCGTGACGGAAGGGGCTTTGCAACGGATGGAGAAATCGGGCGACGGGAGGGTGGGACCCTTGAAAACCGTCATCCCCGTCATCCAGGAAAGCATCGAGGAATGTCGACGTATCCAGATGGACCTCAGGCCGACCATCCTGGACGACTTGGGGCTGCTGGCGACGTTTTCCTGGTTTTGCAGGCGGTTTCAAACCATCTACTCGGGGATTCGCATCGAGCAGCGGTTCGATATAGCCGAGCACGAAATCCCGGATTCCTTGAAGATCGTGGTCTACCGCGTTACCCAGGAGGCCATGAACAACATCGTCAAACACAGCGGGGCGGAGCAGGTCCGCCTGTCTTTTCGAAAGAAGGACGGGAGAATCAATCTGCTCATCCGGGACAACGGCCGAGGCTTCGACCTGGAAAAGGCCCTTTCCACGAACAGCACGGATCGGGGGTGGGGACTCTTGAACATGAGGGAGCGAACGGAGCTTTCCGGGGGTACCTTCGACATCACGGCGGCCGAGGGAAAGGGAACCACCATCCGCGCATCCTGGCCGTTGCCCGGCGCAAATCCGGAAGAACAACCGTAGTCGACCGCCGACATTCGGGGATGGATACCGGATTCGGGCCGCAAACAACCCGCTCGGACAACCCGCCCCCGATTCCTCCGGGTCCCCCGTTTCCCGGGGGGTGAACCCATGCCTTGTCACCGGATTTGCCTTTCCCCCAGGAGCCCCTTACGGTGAAGGTCCGCCCGTTTCCCCCCGTCGCCCTCGTCAGTATGCCGACCTCTTCGGCCCGCTATCCATGCCTCCAGTTGGGCCTTCTGAAACCTACCCTCGAGAGAGCCGGGTTTGCCGTCGAGGTTTTTTCCCTCTACGCCTACTTCGGGTCGCTGATCGGCTGGAGACTCCACGAAGCCGTGGCGGAAGTGCCCACGTGCCTGGCGGGCGAATGGATCTGGGCCGCTCACGCCTTCGAGGAAAACAGGGACGAAGATCTCTACCTCGAGACCTATGGAGACCAGCTCGATGGGCTGTGTCGGTCTGCCCGCTGCACCCTCGAGGACCTCCTGCGCGTTCGCCGGGAGCTCACCGGGACCTTCCTGGATCGGTGCCTGGATTGGACGGATTGGAGCCGGTTCGGGCTGGTGGGGTTTACCGTCCTTTTCCAGCAGCAAATGGCAAGCCTGGCTCTGGCCCGGCGCATCAAAGAACGGCATCCCGACCTTCCCGTTATCTTGGGAGGCGGGGTCATGGAGGAGGACCTGGCCCGGGAAATCCTGGGCAACTGCCCCCAGGTGGATTTCGTCCACTGCGGGGAAGCCGATGAAGTGCTTCCGGAAATGGTTCGACGCCTCTACGGGGGTGAGTCCATGGAGGGACTTCCCGGCCTTTTCGGGCGGGAAGGGAAGGGTATTTTCGAGGGGGGCCGCGCTTCCAACCTCGAGGACATGGATCGGACTCCGACCCCCGACTACGACGAGTACTTTCGGGCCAGGGAAGAAGGAGGGTACGCCCATTATGAAGGGGCCGCCGAGCCGTTTGTTCCCATCGAGACGTCCCGGGGATGCTGGTGGGGGGAAAGAAGCCATTGCACCTTTTGCGGGCAAAACCGGGTGGGCATTCGATACCGATCCAAGAGCGCGCCCCGGGTCCTCGAGATGTTCGAGGAGCTGGCGAGCCGCTACAACATCCTGAACCTGGATGCCGTGGACAACGTCCTTGATCCCGACTATGTGGAAGGGGTCTTCGGGCACCTGGCGGAAGCTCGTGCGGACTTCAAGATCGTTTATGCCGTCAGGGCAAGCCTGGACCGCAGGCAGATCGCTCGAATGCGCGCGGGAGGCCTCTGCTGCGTCCAGTCGGGGATCGAGAGCTTCTCGACCCATGTTCTGAAGCTCATGAGGAAAGGAACCACGGCCCGGGAAAACCTCGAACTGCTCAAGTGGACCACCTACCACGGAATCGACAACCTCTACAACATCCTGGTGGGTTTTCCCGGGGAGACCCCGGAAGACTACCGGGAACAGTGTGATCTCTTCGGCCTTATCGGGCACCTCCAGCCCCCATACGCCATGGTGAAGGCTCGGCCCGACCGCGGTTCCCCCATGTTCGTCGATCCTGCGGCTTTTGGCATCACGCGGTTGAATCCCGAAGAAGTCTACCGATTTCTGTGGCCTCCGGATCGCTTTGCCCGGGATCGAGTAGCCTACTTTTTTACGCCCGAGATCCAAGGCGCCCTTCCCGACGAAGCTTTCGACGAAATCTATCGAACGGTCCGGGAGTGGCAGGAACGTTGGGCTTCGGAACGACGACCGTCTCTGACGTACGCCAAGACCCGGTCATCCATCCGGATACGGGACGGTCGGGGCGGGGAGGTCTTGGAATATCGGCTGGCAGGGCGGGAAGCGGAGCTCTACGAATCCTGCGGAGACTCTCGCACCCTGGGGGAAGTGGAGCGGCAGTTCCGCGGGCCGGCCGGATGGATCGTCCAATTTCTCGAAGAATCCCTCCACCGGGGGCTCATGGTGTTCCTGGACGGGCGCTACCTGAGCCTGGCCCTTCCGGAAAACCCGTATCACGGCCTTTGAGGCCGAGAAAACCCCGGTGACGCCGAACGCGGGCCAGAAGAAGGTCGGCACGACGTTCGGCGGCTTCCGGCATGCCGCACCTGCCCGCTCACCGCAAAAGACCGGAAAGTCGATTCCCTGGGGTGAAAGACGAATTGGCGGACGGTTCAGCCCCATAAGGGACCCGCATTTCCAAGAAGCCGCCCTAAGGCTTTCACTCCTCGGGATTCTGCGGCGGCCGGGGTCTCATCTCCACCCGCTTCTGGTTTCCCTGGGTCGGCGGCGGCTTGGGTCTCATCTCGACGATCTTCCGGTTGCCCGGGTCTCCGGGGGTCTTCTTTCTCATCTCGACCCGCGGCTGAGGTTTCGAGCTTCCGGGGCCGGGGCTCTTTCTCCAGGCGTCGGATTGGGGACCTTCCCTCCGGTGGCGCGGCTCCTTCTTCCCGGAATCGGGAGTCTTGTATCGCATCTCCACCCGCTTCGAGTCTTTCGGGGGGGTGGGCCGTGCTTCGACAATACGCCCGGGAGGGGGTTGGACGGGACCCTTGGGCCTGGCCTCGACGCGCGTATCGGGCGGCTTGTACTGGGGAGTCTTGGGGCGGGCTTCCACCCGTTTGTCCGGCGGCTTGTATCGGGGGGGCTTGGACCGTGCCTCGACCCGCCTCTCCGGGGCCTGGACCTGCCCTCGGGGCTCCGTCATCGAATCCTGTCCCGCTGGTGCCTGGGCCGTCATGACCGACGACGCCCCGGCGGCCCGGGCAGGGGCATCCTCGGCTGCCGGGGCCGTGACGCCCAACAAGGAGACCGCTCCAGCGGCCACCAGTTCCTTCCATGGACTCTTGACCATTTGGCTCCCTCCTCTGAGGCATTCGACGGACCGGCCCCAGGCAACTCATGGGAAATCCGGAAACGCCTCCAGTGCCTTGACCAAAGCAAGCAGGGTATGACTCACGTAGTCGATTCGCACTTCCGAGAGAAACACGGCCCCCCGCACCCCTCCCAGGGACGCGGCGGGATTCGCCATGCAAAAGGTGTCCTCTTCCCGGATGATGAGCTGGTTCATGAAGCGTAAGGCCCGGGAACAGGATCGGGCGTAGCGGTCGCAGCCGGAAAGGTCCCCCCGGCGGGCCGCCAACCTTCCCGCGTCCGCCACTCCTTCGGCGACAAAGGCCGTGTGGAAGCTGTAGCCTTCGGGTTCGAGGTCGCACAAAAAAGAGCCGTTCTCTTCATGCTGCCATGCCAGGGCCCAGTCGGCGACTTCCCCGGCGAAGGCCGCCATGGCGGGGTTCCCCGAGACCGCATGCAGGGCGTTCCACGCCTGGGGATGCCAGCCCACCATGGCCCACGGATGAACCAGGCGAAAGCGTCGGGCGTACCGGTCGAGGGCGGCCTCGATCCCTTGTGCCGGGAAAGGCTTTCCCGTGTTTTCCGCGTATCGGCCCAAAGCCAGCAAGACCACTGCGGGGAAAATGTCGTGGTCCGAATCCATCCCCCTGGCCTCGGGCATTTCCGTCACCCGGCCGTCGGGCTGCACAAGAGAGCGGAGGTTCGATGCCAGGGCCTCCGTCTTGGGGTCCGTGCGAAGATCTTCCCCGGCGGCGGTCAGGGCCAGGAGCAGCACCGCGTCGGCCAGGAGGTCCTTCCCGTAGTCCGCCAATCCCAGGGTCCAACGCCCGCCTTTCTCCTCCCGGACATGTTCGAGGCAGAGCTCGAGGCCCCGGCGAGCCCTGCGGCACCATTGGGAGCATTCCAGCACCCGTCCCGCCTCGACCAGGGCCCACAAGGCGTGCAGGGGGCGGACCGGGGAGGCGGCTTCCTTTACCCGGTGCCCGGTGATGGGGTCGTAGGAATACTCGGGCAGGCCGTCGGAACCCAGGTGCCCAAGGAGGTAGGACGCCAGAAGAGCAGCATCCTCCCTCCATCGATCCGGTCCGTAAGGATCCCCCAACCGGTCCGGAAACCCGAACCTCACCCGGGACACCTTCCCGTCCTTTTCCATCCAGGTGGCCGTAGGATAAACGGCCCAGTGGTGAGGAGGTCCTGGATTACCTGCCTTCTCGAGGAGCGCTTCGCCCATTTGCTCCTTGGACAGGTTCTCGTGCACGCAAACGAAGGGAAGGAGCATATCGCCGCCTCCCCGGTACTCGATGGAGAGGGAATCGAGACCACGGCGCATCCGGGTGCAGGCTTCCTCGAGGGATGCCTCCCCGAGCCATTCCCGGTCGTGAAGGATGGAGACGGCAACGGCCCAATTGTTGGGCTGCAATCCCCGGTCGCCTCCGGAAAACCGCTCATCCCCGTAGGCGATCTCCACCGCCTGCTGCAGGCATCGATCCAGGGTATCCCCCCAGCTCAGTCCACAGCCCAGCAAACCCCGGTGAAAAAGCGTCACGCCCACCGAGAAAAGGGGAGCCGGGATCAGGTCGTCGGGCACGGGGTTCGCTCCCGGCTGTGGGCCGTTTGGCAGGGCCGCCAGGATCTCCCGGGCTCGAAGGGTGAGCCGCCTGCCGATCTCTTCTTTTTCCGTCCAATCTTCCTGGGAATTCGCGGAGGATCCGAAGGGCAGCCAGTAGGCACCGGGTTCCACGGCCTTGGTCACCGTGTGCCGGAAAAGGTCGTGGGGCTCGAAATCCCCCACCTGGGCGTTGACGCTGCGGGCATGCCGGTACTGTTCCGTCTCCCCGATGAAGTACTCGGTGTTGGGCAGAGCGCCTCCGATGCGCTCGCCTCCCTTGCTGCGCACCACGATGCCGTACCGGGGAAAATCCAGGCCTCCCGGAATCGTCTCCCGGAGCGGACCCAGAAAGCTCACGGCGATCTTCAAGGTTCGCAGGGTCTCCCGGGTGAGTTCCGGGGCCCCTCGGACCGTGGCGACGGCAGCCAACACCACGTCCCGGCAGGGGTCGGAATCCCGGGCATCGAAATGGTAGAAACCGTCCCGGGCGAGCCGAAAACTGGTTTCCCTCTCCCTCAGGCTCACAAACACGCCCCCTCGACCGTCGTAGTTGCTATCCATGCGGCCGGGAGGCCGGGGGACCTTTCCGGTTCGCAGGTAGTGTTCCATGGTCATGCGGGCCGCCGTGGCCGGGTGCAGCCCGTCCGGGATGGGCGGATGATCCCAGGAGTCGGGGAGTAGGTCCAGGTGAGGGGTGGAGGGCAGGGGTTCATCGATTTGCAGGTCCCGGACGGAATCGAAAATGCACTCGACCCGGTAGCCCAGGGCGTTGAGGCGCTCGATGCCGCCTCCCCACGGGAAATTGACCAGGGCCACGGCTCCTTCCACCCGGAACCCTTCCCCTTCGAGGGCTTCGACGGCGCCGCACAGGGACGATCCGGAAACCAGGGAATCGTCGATGAGAACCACGGGGCGGGAGCGGTCCCCGGGACCTTCGATCCGGCGCAGGGACCCGTGCCCCTTGCGCTCATCCCGGACGCACAACCCGGTGTAGCGATCCTTGCCGTAAAGGATGCACCCCAGGAGGAGGGGGAGTCCCGTGTAGCCTACGGTGGCCAGCTGAGAGGCTTCAAAACTGGAGAGGGCTTCCAGGAGGCACGCGGCGGCGAGGGTCATCCCCCGCCGGGTGAGGGTGGCATCCCAGCTGTAGAACAGCCACAGGGCGGGTTCTCCGTCGGGAGTCCGCAAGGGTTGCCCCGGTCCGGGTCTCAGGATGCAGGACCCCCGCAGGAGCTCCCGGAGCTCCCGGCGGGCAAGGGAGACGTCGGGCAGGGTCGGAGCTGTCGTCATGGAGGCCCACCGACCGCTTGTTGTGTGGGTTGGTGCTTAGAACAAAAGTCTCAGCCATTGGCCCAGGTAGCCCGACTGGAGAAGCACCAGGATCCCCGCGACCAGGGCGGCGATCCAAAGATAGAGCTTCCAGGGTCGTTCTTTTTCCGCAAAAGGATCCAGGAGAGTGCGCTGGGCCCCTTCGGGAAGCTTGGCCAGATTGGTGAGGGTCGAACCGAACGGAATGTTGATCATTGCCTTGGTGTTGACGGCCCATCCGTTGGCATCCAGAATGGGGGCCAGGTTTCGCTTGCGAAGATTCAGGTAGGCCAGGATCATCGAGGGGCCGGAGATCATCAGGATGATTCCCACCACGGCCAGGGGCATCTGCCACCACTTGAGCCCCAGAAAGCCGGTGATGACCGAGGCGATGGCCGTTCCGATGGCCCCGACGGCAAGACCGATGGCGGCAAAAATGCCCGCAAACTTGGCCACGTCGAAGGGCTGTTCCGCACCGGGCTTGGGGGCTTCGGGCTTCTTGCCCGCCTCGATCGCCCCGGCGGCGGAAGCCTGGACTTGTTTTTCCCGAGCCGAAGCGAACTTTTCCGCCTGCTCGGCAACCATTCGGGCCAAGCGCCGGTAGGGGCTCCAGAATGCCTGCTGGATGCTGATGGGATGCTCGACGATCTTCACAATGGTGGCGTCCCAGTCTCGTCCCTGTCGATCGAAGAAAACGCCGTTTCTGCCCGGCCGGAGGTTTTCTCCGTCCCCTTGGGTGAGGGCCGCGGCGATCTGCATCTTTTCTCCGTTCCGAGTGCATTCGCAATAGGCGAGATAGGTGTGGCTGAGGGTGGCAAGCGTGCTGTGCTTGGCGACGTCGGTGACCCGCACGCACAAGTCGCAGCTCCGTCCGTCCATATAAAGGGACCCCGCCTGAAAAATCGCTTTCCGACCCGGAGTATAAAAGTCGTGAAAGCAGACGAAGTTGTTGAGAAGGCGGAAAAGGTCCCGGTAATAGCGAAGGAGTTTGTCCACGGACTGGATGGCATTGGCTTCGGGCTCGAGGGCCTCGTCCTGCTCGATGAGGGAAAGGATGGCTTCCCGGTAGCCTCCCGAGAGGATCTCCCGGATCCGGTCGATCCCCAATTTCTCGACGGTGGTTCCTTCCTCGCTCCCGACCCAGGACTCATAGGCCCGGAATTTTTCCGACAGGACCTCCCAGTCGGTATCGGTGAGCGAGGTCTTTTCTCCCAAAAGGGGCGCCGCCACCCGGGAACGGAAGGATTCGATCCGGGCCGTCCATGCGGGGTTCAGTCCTTCCGTCAGGGGCAGAGAGGCCCCGGTTCGGATGTGAGCCAATGGGAGCGATCCCAGGGATTCGGACGATCGGGAGAGCTCTTTCGAGGTGAGCAGCCGGTAATCTTCCACCGAAGGATTGAGGGCCTCGGCGGCCGAAGGATCGAATTGTGCCAGGCGGCAGCGGAGAAAAAAATCATCGATCTTGGCCCGAACGGCTTGAAAGGCGGCGACCGCCCCGCCGTCGGAGTAGAAAAGCCGGAGGGCGTCGCTGTGGGGATCTTCCTCTCCTTTCTTCCACCAGTCGGCAAACTTTTGGGTTTCGGCAAAGAAGAGGTCCACCTTTTCCCGGGAAACACCCGGGGAACCGCTTCGGTCCGTTTCGGGCTCGATGCACTCGAGGACGTTTCCAATGACGGCCTTTACGGCCTCTTCCTCCGATGAATCCCGGGTGATGATGCCGTCCCCGTTGAAGCGGGTCTTGGCGAAGATTTTGACCGTATCCCCCGTGTCTTCGAGGGAGATGGTCGTGCTCTCGGGCTTCCCCAGGTTGGTGAGGATCTGCCGGGCGGAGGAGAGGAGTTCTTTGCCCGCGGGAGTGCTGTCGTCCAGGGAGGACAAGGGAAGGGAGTCTTCCCCCTTGAGGAGGTCTTCGGGGTTCTTCAACAACGAGGTAGCCCACTTGACCGCCTCGAGCAGTTCCGGGACCCGAATCCTGCCGTCCCCGTCGTAGTCGATGAGCTCCAGGGTCCGGGCATCGATCTCCAGACCGTGAGTGGGACAGCTCAACGCGGCCCACAGTTTTGGGTCCAGCTGATCCAGGTTGAGAAGGTCGTTCCCGCTTTGCAGGGAAACCTGGTCGAAGCCCCCAACCCGGGAGAAGCGCCACTTGTTTGCAGGGGAGATATCGTTGGACGAAGGTTCCGTGGACATGGGCCGCCTCCTGTGCGGGTGATGCTTCGGTGTGGATTCGGGCCGAGCCAAAACTTCCCGGTCCGGAATGGGGGAAGATCGAGAACGCTTCCTTTATATCCTCCCTCGAGGGGAACTGCAAATGCCGATTGGGTGGATTGGCGGGGAGTCCGGCCGGTCCCGGAAGAATCGACAGAAGGAGAGCAAAGCGGCGCGGAAGCCGGATTTGCCCCTCCCCGTGAGGTCCCCCGGGGCCATGACGACTCCAGGACAGCGTGAATCGCCCTCAGGCCATGGAACCGGACGACCTTTGGGATGAAAGGGGGCAGGAAGCCTGGTCGTATTCCTCGATCAGGGAAGAAATGAGCTCTTTCACGGACATGATGCGGTCCACCCGGTAGGCGTTGCCCCCGGCAAAAGCGAATCCGTTGGCCAGGTTTCCTTTCTTGGCATTGGCCAGGGCCAGGGCGATGCAGTACGGACTGTCCTTGCATCGGCAGGTGGTGATGCAGTGGTAGGGACACTTGAAGGGCTTTTTCTCGCCCCGTTCCATTTCTTCCACGAACTCGTTGCGAATGGCCCGGCCGGGAAGCCCGACGGGGCTCTTGATGATCACCAGGTCTTTCACCCCGGCTTTCACGTAGGCTTCCTTGAACCGAATGTCGGCATCGCATTCGTGAGTGGCCACGAAACGGGTCCCCATCTGGACCCCGGACGCACCCAACTCCAGAAACTTGAGGATGTCCTCCCCGGTATAAATTCCTCCCGCGGCAATGATGGGAATCTTTGTCCGGTGTTCCTTCTCGAAAGGCTCGACCGCCTGCACGACCTCGGGAATGAGCTTTTCGAGGGCATAGTTGGGATGATCCAGCTGTTCGGCGCGGAAGCCCAGGTGTCCTCCCGCCATGGGACCCTCCACCACGAAAGCGTCGGGGAGCCGCTTGAATCTCGAGAACCACCTCTTGCAGAGGATCTGAGCGGCCTTAGCGGAGGAAACGATGGGCACCAGCCTGGTTTTAGACTTTTCCTTCAGATATTTCGGCAGGTCCATGGGCAATCCGGCACCCGAAAAGATGAGGTCGATCCCCTCCTCGATGGAAGTCCTGACCATGTCGGCGAAATTGGTCAACGCCACCATGATGTTCACACCGAGGATCCCCTTGGTCTTTTCCCGTGCCTTTCGGATTTCCTTGCGAAGTGCCCGGATATTGGCTTCGAGGTAGTTGGAGTAAAGGTCGGATTCGTTCAACCCGATCATAGCGGTTGCGATCACCCCGATCCCACCCTCGTTGGCCACGGCGGCGGACAGGCCCGAGAGGGAAATTCCCACGCCCATTCCACCCTGGACGATGGGGATCTTTGTGACTAGCTCACCGATTGTTAGGGACGGAAGTTTCAACGGAAGGCTCCCATTTTGCGTTATGTGGTCTCAATTTCGGGTACTCATGGTACTCCCTGCACGCTGGTTCCCGGCGTGTCCGGCACCATTCGCAGTTCTTGGCTCTCGTGGAGGTCAAGCGGCGGGGTGGGATCACTGACCGCCCGTAGTATACCGACTATGAGTCCAAAAGCAAGAAATACCTGATAACACCACAAGATCAAGACAGAATCGGATCAATTCGTCGAAGGGCGGGTTTTTCCGTTGCCATGGGGATCCGGGCAAGTGTATAGTCCGCCCATAGGGTAGGCAATCCCTCCTTCGAAAGTTTCTGGGGCATGGGAACACTCGGCCGCAGGTCGAGGGGCCGGATCTGCCGCCGGACTCTCCCGGGCGAACGGGGGAGGAGCCGCGGGCCGAGCGTCTGCCACGGGAAAGGGCTGAGTCTACCTTGCACATGCCGTATTCTCATGTCTTCCGCTCCTCGGATCCGAGGCTTCCAGTGCCGGTGAGATTTCCGGTTTTCCGTTGCGTCATGAGTTTTGTCGTGGACCTCTTCCGCAGTTTTCGACAAAAGGAGCGAGATCATGAACCCTCCCTTGTTTCGATGGATCCTTGCCGCGTGCCTGGTTTCCCTGCTGTTCGGCCTGCCCGTTTCCGTGGCCTTTGGCGCGGATCCGGTGACCGTCATCACCGTGGAGAGCACCGAAGACAACTACAACGACGGCAACAGCAAGACGTGCCAGAACGCCACTCCCTGCACCCTGCGTCGGGCCGTCAACCAGGCGTATTCCCTGGGCGACGGCGACCGGCCCGTACTCATCAACTTCGACATTCCCACCACGGATTCCGGGTACAACGACCTCCTCCAGGCGTGGAAGATCGAACTGACCGGGACCACACTGAACCCCCTCCGGGACCTCAACGGGAAGGTCACCGTGGACGGTTCCACCCAGCCGGGCGGGCGCAGCGGCGCTCCCAAGATCATCCTCGATGGAAAGAAGGCCAAGAACTACGGATTCGTCATGCGCTACGACGCCAATGCCGTGATCGGTCTGGCCATGCAGAACTTCAAGACCGCTCACATCTCCGTTGCCGGCCACAACAACACCGTGTCCGACAATTGGTTCGGTCTTTCGGACGACGGAACTCTTCTCAGCGCCGGGGATGAAGAGACCTACGAGGGCGGCAGCGCCGTGCTGGTGAGTTCCGGTTGTGATTCCAACGTGATCAGCCGCAACATGTTTGCCGGGTTCTGGGGCGTTGCCTGCAGCATCAACGGCAGCCACAATCAGTTTACCGGCAATTGGGTGGGCACCCGGGCCAACGGCACCATTCCCCTGCCGTCCGGCTTCACAAAGCATCCTTGCAGCAGCGGGGGCTGGGTGGGGGGCAGCGGCATCAGCGTTGCCGGGAGCAACAACCAGGTGGGAGGGCCCAACGCCGGGGACGGCAATGTCTTTGCCGGGCTTTTCCTGGATCTCAGTGAGACTTCCACTCAAGGGCCCGCCATCAAGGTCTATCCCGGCACGAATCACCTCATCCAGAACAACGTCGTCGGCCTGGATTCGGCCGGGAAGGCGGTGGGCGTCTGCGGCCGGGGACTGGACCTGGGGTCCGGCCCCGACGAGCTGCAGGTTTTGAACAACACCTTTGTGGAAACCGGGCTTAGTGCCGTCTTGATGAACTCTTCCGTGGAATCCAACGCCCTCCGGTCCAACGTCATCAAGAGAAAAACCCAGTGGCCGGGGGCACAGGGGGACAACGGCTTTGCCGAAGACGCGATCGCCTACGGTCCCATGGTCCCTGCCGCCCTCAAGGGTTTCAAACCCGCCGCCGTCACCAAGATCGACGGCACGACGGTGAAAGGCACCAGCGGGGCCGGGAGCGTGTGTGCGGAATGCATCATCGAGCTTTTCCTGGACGACCTGGATTCCGTCAAGGAATGCCTCACTCCCTTGCAGTTCGTCACGGCCGACGCCTCCGGCAACTGGACGGCAAACCTGGCCGCCGCCCTGCAGCCCACCCAGGGCCTGCGCACCATGAGCACCGTTCCCGATTCTTTCACCATCACGGGCCTCAAGGCGAACACCACCTCGAACCTCTCCCAGATCTATTCCAAGCTTCCCAAGGTCAGCGTCACCGCTCCGGACAATGTAGCCACCGAGGCCGGGGCCACCACCGGGACCTTCAAGTTCGCCCGGGACCTGGCCGCCACCTCGGTGACCATCTACTACAAAGTTGCGGGGAGCGCGGTTGCCGGAGTCGACTACACGGCTCTTCCCGGCAAGGTCACCATGGCCGCGGGAGTCAAGACGGCCCTGGTCAAGGTGAAACCCAAGAACGATACCAAGAAGGAAGTGAATGAAACGGTCAAGGTGACCCTGGTGGACAAGCCTGCCTACGATTTGGGAACCCCCACCCAGGCCACGGTCACCATCAAGGACAACGACTAGAACGTGTCCGTAAGTGGGCTTTTCATCCTCCTCGGGGCTTAACCCCTCCCATCCGGGGGTTAAGCCTCCTCCATCCGGCCTCCGCCTCGCGCCGGGAGGAGGGCGAATCGCCTTAACGGATCGGAATTCGCGCCGTCCGGTGCCTCGAGGGGATCGGGGGGCGCCCATGCACCCCAGCGAGTAGTCGAACAACTCCCTGCCGAAATCCATGGCAATGATCACCTGTTCGGGATCCAAGGAGAGGTTGTTCAGATACTGCAGTCGG
>JARKQW010000088.1 GCA_029974695.1 Syntrophobacteraceae bacterium
AAGTGGCGGTCGAGGAAACCGCCTACCGGGATGTTTCCCGGGACCCCCCGCAGGTGGCCGTGGTCCTTTGCACCTGCGCGGATATTTGGGCTCAACGGGTGGATTGGACGGCGGTGCAATCCCATCTGTCCAAAGACGGAGCCGTGGCCCGGGTGTTGCCCATGGAACGGCTGTGCACCGAACAGGGATGGAATGCCCTCGAGGAGTCGCTAAAGGACCCCGGGTGGAACCGGGTCTTGATCGGGGCTTGTCAGCCCTACGTCTATGCACGCAAACTCCGAGACCTGGGAAAAACCATCGGCCTCCATCCCTCTCTCATCGAGGTGGTGGATACCTGCACTCCCGTTTTCGCCTTGGGAACGGACAGCGGCGTGGATCCGACCCCGGCCGTGCGGGACGTCCTGAACATGGGAATCGCCGGGCTCCGAACGGCGGAGCCGCCTCTCCCCTCCACGACGCCCATGAATCAAAAGGCCCTGGTGGTGGGAGGGGGAATTGCCGGGATGACTGCCGCCAGGGCCCTGGCCGATCACGGATATCCCGTGGTGCTGGTGGAACAGCAGGAGGAGCTCGGGGGAAATCTCCGGCACATCCATCGGACCTTGGAGGGACCCTCCCCCCGGCAAATCCTGGAGCAAACCGTCGCCGCGGTCGAGAACCATCCCCAAATCACCGTCCACAAAAACGCCCGGATCATCCACTCCCAAGGCCGGGTCGGCCGGTTTTTCACCACCATCGGGAAGGAAAACGGCCTGGGGGAAACCATCGATCACGGGGTCACCATCCTGGCGGTGGGAGGACTCGAAGCGCCCACAACGTCGTACGGGCACGGGCAGAGCGAGGCCGTCGTCACCCAGCATGAACTCGAGGCCGGGCTCGAGGCGGGCAAGATCCGCCCCTCGGATCTCCAGGTCGTGGTCATGATCCAGTGCGTGGATTCGCGGGAGGAGGGACGCAACTACTGCAGCCGGATCTGTTGCGCTTCCGCTCTCAAAAACGCCCTGCACCTCAAGGAACAAAACCCGGAGCTGGACTGCTACATCCTGTACCGGGACATCATGGCCTACGGGTTCCTGGAAAGTCATTACACCGAGGCGAGGCGCCGGGGCATCGTCTTCATCCAGTACCATCCTTCGGAAAAACCGTCGGTACGGGTGGAGAACCATCGACCCCATCTGAGTTTCCGGGACCCCATCCTCAATCGGGACGTGCGGATGAACCCGGACCTGTTGGTTCTCAGCACGGGAATCGTCCCCACATTCCCGCCCCAGGTAGCTCCCATTTTCGGCGTGGAGATCGACGGCGACGGGTTCTTCCGGGAAGCGGACTCCAAATGGCGTCCCCTGGACTTTCTCCAGGAGGGAATCTTTACCTGCGGGATTGCTCAATCCCCCCGGTCCATCTCCGAATCCGCCGCTTCGGCGGAAGCCGCAGCCCAACGGGCTTTGAGACTGCTCAGCAAGGAGCACGTGGCGGCCGGTACCGTGGTGGCCGAAGTCCGTCACACTCTCTGCTCTCTGTGTGAGAGATGCGTGGAGGCCTGCCCTTACGGAGCACGCTGGGTGGACGAAGAGGAGGAGAGGATCCGGGTCGACGAGATTGCCTGTCAGGGTTGCGGTTCCTGTGCCGCCGTGTGTCCCAACAGCGCGTCCGTATTGCGGGGTCATCGGGACCAGCAAGTCTTTGCCGTGCTGGATGCGCTGATGGACGAGGTCGGCTAGAAGGGAGAAAACATGAGCGGCCATACGGTTCAAACGAGCAGCGGCGCAGGAGAACCCTCTCACAAGGACCCCCTGGCTCCCATAGGGGAATGGGTCCGTGCCTGCATGCAGTGCGGCACCTGTACCGGCTCCTGCGTCAATGCCGATGCCATGGATCCGGTTCCCCGGCAACTTTGGCGCATGGTTCAGCTGGGCTTGAAGGAAGAGATCTTCCGAAGCAAGACCTTCTGGCTCTGTTCCAGCTGTTACTACTGTACCCTGCGTTGCCCTCGGGGTCTTCCCCTTACCGAAACCATGGCGGCACTCAAACGGATCGCCATCCGGGAGAACCTCCTGCCC
>JARKQW010000321.1 GCA_029974695.1 Syntrophobacteraceae bacterium
AGCTTTGTCTCAAGCACGACCTGCTCCTCATCTTCGATGAAGTCCAGGTGGGAATGGGAAGAACAGGGACCCTATTTGCCCACGAGCAGGAAGGAGTGACACCCCATATCATGACCCTGGCCAAGGCCTTGGGAAACGGTCTGCCCATCGGGGCGATGCTGGCCGTCGAGGAGGTGGCGGCGGCCTTCGTGCCGGGAAGCCATGCTTCCACCTTCGGCGGGACCCCGTTGGTCACGGCGGCCGCCCTCGAGGTGGTGAAGGTCCTCTCGAACCCCGCGTTCCTCGGAGGGGTACGAGAAACGGGGGCCTATTTTCGAGAAAAGATCGAGGCGCTTCGGCCCCGACACCCGGTCATCCGGGAAGTCCGGGGAAGAGGACTGATGGTGGGAGTGGAATTGACCGTGCCGGGTCAGAAGGTGGTGGAGCTCTGCCTCGAGAACGGCCTCATCATCAACTGCACCCATGAAAACGTTTTGCGCTTCGTTCCACCGCTGATCGTGGAACGACAGGACATCGACCGGTGCCTGTCCGTGCTGGAGGAAGCGCTGGGAAAGGGGACGTCATGAAGCGGGACCTGCTGACCCTCCGGGATCTTTCCCCCGAAGAGATCCTCTATTTGGTCTCCCGGGCCAGGGAGCTCAAAGCCGCCCTGGCCCAGGGGGTGCTTGCTCCCACGTGTGAGGGCAAGATCCTGGGGCTCATCTTTGTGAAGCCGTCCACCCGGACCCGGGTATCCTTCGAGACGGCCATGTATCGCCTGGGGGGCCGGTGTCTTTTCATGACGGCCCAGGACACCCAGATTTCGAGGCAGGAGCCCGCGGCGGACACGGCCCGGGTCCTCTCCCGGTACCTGGACGGCATGGTCGTGAGAAACTTCGCCCAGGAAGAGCTGGAAAACCTGGCAAAGTTTTCGACCATCCCCGTCATCAACGGTCTGACGGACCTGTTTCATCCCTGCCAGATTCTAAGCGACCTGGTAACCATCCAGGAAAGACGGGGAAGTCTCGAGGGCCTTCGAGTGGCCTGGATCGGGGACGGCAACAACGTCGCCCATTCCTGGATCAACGCCGCAGCCCTGCTGGGCTTCACCCTCTTTCTTGCCTGTCCCCCCGGGTACGCACCCGACCCGGCGGTCCTCGAATGGGCGCGGGCGCAGAACCGGGGAGAAATTCACCGGTTGGAAGATCCCAAAGAGGCGGTAAAATCCGCAGACGTTCTGTACACGGACGTGTGGGCCAGCATGGGCCGGGAAGAGGAAGCGGCGGTGCGCCGGGAGGCGTTCCGACCCTACCAGATCAACGAAGAACTGCTGGGAGCGGCGCCCTCCCATGCCATGGTTCTCCACTGTCTCCCGGCTCACCGGGGAGAAGAAATCACCGACGCCGTAATGGAAGGTCCTCAATCCGTGGTCTTCGACCAGGCGGAGAATCGGCTCCACCTGCAGATGGCGCTCCTCGAATGGCTTCTGAATCAAGTTCGATGATGGAAAGGAGAAAATCCCCGGCATGAAGGTTCAAAAAGTCGTTCTGGCTTACTCCGGTGGGCTGGACACGTCCATCATTCTCAAGTGGCTGATCGAGACCTACCAGTGCGAGGTAGTGGCCTTTGCCGCCGACCTGGGACAGGGGGAGGAACTGGACGGCCTCGAAGCCAAGGCCCTGGCCACGGGGGCCGTTAAGGCCCGCATCGAGGACCTGAGGGAGGAATTCGTCCGGGATTTTGTCTTTCCCGCCTTTCGGGCCAACGCGATCTATGAAGGTCAATACCTGTTGGGGACCTCCATCGCCCGCCCCATCATTGCCAAGCACCAGATTCGCATCGCCCGGGAAGAAGGGGCCGACGCCGTGAGTCACGGGGCCACGGGCAAGGGAAACGACCAGGTGCGCTTCGAGTTGGCCTACCTGGCCCTCGAGCCGGGGATCAAGGTGATCGCCCCCTGGCGGGAATGGGACCTGCGATCCCGCACGGCCTTGATCGAGTTCGCCGGGAAACGGGGCATCCCCATTCCCGTAACGGACGAGAAGCCCTACAGCAGCGACCGCAATCTCCTGCATATCAGCTATGAGGGAGGAATCCTCGAGGATCCCTGGCTCGAGCCGGACCCCAAGATGTTCACCCTCACCACGGACCCCCAAGAAGCCCCGGACCAGCCGGAAATCATCGAGCTTCAGTTCGAACGGGGAGACGCCGTGGCCCTCAACGGGACCCGCCTGAGCCCCGCCCGCATGCTTCATGAACTGAACGTCCTGGGAGGAAAGCACGGAATCGGCCGGGTGGACCTGGTGGAAAACCGGTTTGTCGGGATGAAGTCCCGGGGAGTCTATGAAACGCCGGGGGGCACCCTTCTGCGGGAAGGACACAGGGCCGTGGAATCCATCACCATGGACCGGGAAGTCATGCAAATCCGAGACTCCTTGGTGCCCCAATATTCCAGGCTGATCTACAACGGCTTTTGGTTTTCCCCCGAAATGCTGCTGCTCCAGGACATGATGGATCGGGCCCAGGAGAACGTCTGGGGTACCGCCCGCCTGAAACTCTACAAGGGAACGTGCCGGGTCGTCGGTCGCAAATCAGATCGTTCCCTCTACCAGCCCAGCTTTGCGACGTTCGAGGAAGACGACGTGTACCAGCAAGGGGATGCCACGGGCTTCATTCGGCTCCAGGCCTTGAGACTGCGAATCGAATCCCTCGTGCGCAGCGGCCTCCCCCGGCACTAATCCCTCAAGGGTAGAGAGACCAAGGAGGACCCGTTTATGGCCGAAAAGCTGTGGCAAGGCCGGTTCGACCAACCGACCAACAAGAGGGTCGAAGACTACACGGCCTCCATCCACTTCGACAACAGGCTCTATCGGTACGACATCGAGGGCAGCGTGGCCCACTGTCGAATGCTGGGCGAGTGCAAGATCATCTCCCACGACGACGCATCCCTCATTGTCCAGGGGCTGGGGGAAATCCTCCGGGAGATCGAACGGGGGGAACTGAGCTTGGATGCCGCCATGGAAGACATTCACATGGCCATCGAGCAACGCCTGATGCAAAAAATCGGGGAGGCGGGGGGCAAGCTGCATACGGCTCGAAGCCGAAACGACCAGATTTGCCTGGACATGCGCCTGTACATGAGAGACGTGCTCCTTCAATGCCGCAGCGCCATCCTGGACGTGCGGAAAACCCTCGTGTCCCTGGCTCAGCAGAACCTGCACGTCATCATGCCGGGATTCACTCACCTCCAGCACGCCCAGCCCGTTCTCCTGTCCCACCACCTCATGGCCTACTATGAAATGCTGGGCCGGGACGATGAGCGTTTTTCCGAGTGCTTCCGACGCACCAACGTGCTTCCCCTGGGCAGTGCGGCCATGGCGGGCACATCCCTTCCCATCGACATGACGTGGACAGCCAAGTACCTGAACTTTCCCCGGGTGACCGCCAACAGCATCGACGCCGTGAGCGACCGGGACTACCTCATCGAGTTCTGCGGCGCTTCGAGCATCCTCATGATGCACATCAGTCGATTGGCGGAGGAACTGATCCTCTGGTCCACGGTCGAGTTCGGATTCATCGAAATCAGTGATGCCTTCTGCACGGGATCGAGCATCATGCCCCAGAAGAAGAACCCGGACGTTCCCGAACTGATGCGGGGAAAAACGGCCCGGGTCTTCGGGAACCTCATGGCCCTGCTTTCCCTCACCAAGTCCCTTCCCCTGGCCTACAACCGGGACCTGCAGGAGGACAAGGAGCCGGTCTTCGACACGGTGGATACCGTT
>JARKQW010000108.1 GCA_029974695.1 Syntrophobacteraceae bacterium
CTGGGCCTGGTCATCATCGACGAGGAACACCGGTTCGGAGTCAAGCACAAGGAGAGGCTCAAGGAGCTTCGGGTTTCCGTGGACGTGCTGGCCCTCACGGCCACCCCCATCCCCCGGACTCTCCATATGTCCCTTTCGGGCATACGGGACCTCAGCACCATCGAGACCCCTCCCCAGGACCGACGGGCCATCGAGACCTACGTGTGCGCCTACGACGAATTTACCATCCGGGAAGCCATTCACCGGGAGCTCCGGCGCAGGGGACAGGTCTTCTTCGTGCACAACCACGTGAGATCCATCTACCAGGTGGCCGCCCGGCTCTCCCAATGGATCCCCGATGCCCGGATCGGAGTGGCCCACGGGCAGATGAAGGAGCGGGAGCTGGAAAAGGTGATGATGGACTTCATTCATCGAAAGGTGGATGTGCTGGTCTGCACCACGATCATCGAATCGGGATTGGACATCCCCGCGGCCAACACCATCCTCATCAACCGGGCGGACAAGTTCGGGCTGGCCCAGATTTACCAGCTTCGGGGCCGAGTGGGGCGGTCCAGCGAGCAGGCCTTTGCCTACCTTCTCATTCCCGGAGAACACCTGATCAGTCGGGACGCCCAGAAGAGGCTGAGGGCCCTGCTGGATTTCAGCGAACTGGGGGCCGGGTTCAAGATCGCTCTCAACGACCTGCAGATCCGGGGAGGCGGCACCATCTTGGGTTCGGCCCAATCCGGTCACATATCGGCGGTGGGCTACGAGCTGTATCTCGAGCTCCTGGAGAAGACCATTCGGGAATTCAAGGGAGAACCTGTGGAACCCGAGACCGTGGATCCCGAAATCAGCCTGCCCGTTTCGGCCTTCCTGCCCGACTCCTACATCGCCGATACGGACCAGAGGCTCCTGGCCTACAAGAGGCTGGCGTCCCTGACCCGGGAGGCCCAAGTGGACGACCTGGCCACGGAATGGCGGGACCGTTACGGGCCTTTTCCGGACAGTACCCGCAACCTGCTGCTCCTGGCAAAATGCCGTCTTCTTTTCAAACGCCTCGGGGTGGCCCGCATCGAGGCAGACGAGGAAGGCTTCCGGGTTCAGTTGGCCCCCTCGGCGGATTCGCAGCGTTTTCTCCAGGTCCTGGAGCAGAAGAAATGCGCGGTTTCTCCGGGGACAAACGGGCGATTCCGGGTGGAGATTTGGGGCAAACATCCCCCTCACCGCCTTGCCCGATTCAAAAGGATCTTGCAAGAGGTGGAGGAAAATGCTAGTGCTACCAAGTCAATTCAGCAACTTAGACCACATTTGTCCTTGGGGGAATCCCATGAAGATTAAGGAAATAATCTTCTTGTGCCTTGCTTTGTTCCTGTGTTCCGGGGTTGCGTTCGGCGAAACCGTAGACAGGATTGTCGCCAACGTCAACGGAGAGATCATCCTGTACAGCGATATTCAAAACCGAATCCGGTCCATGGAAAAGCTGAAGAAGGCCAACCCCGGGATCGCCCCCGAGGCAATTTCGGAAC
>JARKQW010000113.1 GCA_029974695.1 Syntrophobacteraceae bacterium
CGACTCCAAGGCTACCCTGGCCTTGAATTCCGCATTATAACGCTTCCGTTGCATCGCTCCCTATTTCCCTCCTGTTTAGGTAACCTGTTTCGACCTGCATCGAAGCTTAACAGGCTGTCCAAAATTTGGGGGAAAGTATAAGGAGCTGGCTGTGCCTCGGGTAAAATAGTTCCATTGGCGGCTCAAATCTATGAGGTATAGCTGAGTAAGGTGCGGATACGGGAGCGGATTGACTCTATTGAACGGCACCGTCGGCGGCGTGAGGGGTTTTTCATCGCGGGTTGGCGCATTTGGGGCCGTGGGCGGCTTTGGTGGTTGTTCGGCCGGGAGGAGCCGGGGGGTTGTGCCTCCGGGAGCCTTCGGGCCGGGAAGGGAGGGTGTGGACCATGTCGAACCCGGGGCGTGCTGCGGTAGCGGCACTTTTATTGGTGATCCTGTCTTCCACGGGTGCCTGGGGCGGAATGCCGGAGTTCTGCAGGAGCGACAGCAACGCAGACGCGGCAGCCTGCTTTGGGACCCATCCCCCGTACTGCAGCAGCTCGAGCTACGGCGACCGCGGGGCCTGTTTTCTTGCCAATCCCGGTTATTGCTCCAGCGACAGCAACGCGGATTCGGCGGCCTGCTTCGCGTCGCACCCGTCCTACTGCAGCAGCGCCAGTTACGCCGACCGCGGAGCCTGCTTTGCGTACGGCGGGTCCTACTGTTCCAGCGACGCCAATGCCAACACGTTGGCCTGCTTTGCATCCCATCCTTCCTACTGCAACAGCACAAGCTACGCGGACCGGCTCGCCTGTTCCGGGGCCAGGCCGTCGTACTGCGAGAACGAAAACTACGCAAGCTCGAAGGCCTGCGCGGGACCCGGCAAGCCCACCCAAAGACAGATCTGGGAAACCGCGCGCCGCCGGGGAACTCCCGTCAACGTGCGGAAACTGGCCGCCGAGTTGATGAGGTAGGGGCCATAAACCACGTCCAATACCGGTTGATCGACCTTTTTTCCGGGGCCGGAGGACTCACCCTGGGGTTTTCCCCGGCATTCGGCCGTCCCTTCCTGCCCGCCTGGGCCAACGATTTCAACGGGCCTGCCGCCGAGACTACAACCGCAATTTCGGAAACCACTGCGTTCACGGAGACATTCTTGCCGTTCTCGATCATCCCGGTGGGAAGATTCCCGCGGCCGACGTGGTGATCGGGGGCCCCCGTGCCAGGGGTTCAGCCTTCTCAACAAGCAGCGCACCCGGGATTCCCGCAAGCCGCTGTGACGCCCGTTCCCGGAGGTCGTGCAAAGAGCGGAGGCCGAGGTTTTTCTCATGGAAAACGTTCCCCAGCTTCTGGGGTCTTCGGAACACGAGGAGATCCTTCGTGGCGCGGAGGCGCTGGGTTTTGCGTGTCGATGGGCCAAACTGTGCGCCGCCGACTACGGCGTGCCCCAGGCCCGATGGAGGGCCTTCATCGTGGGAAGTCGCATGGGAGACCCGGCGCCGTTCTTTCCACCCCCCAAAACCCACTTCAACCCCGCCGACGGACTGCCGAAGCAATCCGAATACGTCCCAAACCCCGCGCCATGGAGGACCGTAAGGGACGCCGTCGGCGATCTTCCTCTTCCCGTGAAAGTCCGCATCCGGGAGGAGCCTCCCCTCCGGACCTGCATTTCGGCAGAAATCCCACCCAGCTCAGCCTTTGTCGATACCGGGCGGTATCCGAAGAAGGCATGAAACGGTTCGACCTTCAGCGCCGGGCCCTTCACTTGACCCCCGCCTGCCGGATTCGAAAGGAATCCGGGGGGACCGATCTTTTCGGAAGGTTGTGGTGGGATCGGCCCGCGTGTACCATCCGCACCGAGTTCTTCAAGCCCGGGAAGGGCCGCTGCCTTTATCCGGCTCAACATGGGCCCATCACCCACCGGGAGGCCGCCCGGGTCCAGGCGTTTCCCGACGACTTCCGGTTTCGCGGATCCAAGATGGAAATCGCCCGGCAGATCGGGAACGCGGTTCCGCTTGGCCCGATCCCGGGCTTCGCCTTCTCGATCGGCCACCCGGGAGCAGTCCTTGATGCCGGGGGGGATCCCCTATTGCACCTCGCGGTCCTCTGCTGGTATGGTGGGCCGGGGCCCGGGAATGAAATCCCGGGCATGCGACGAGGCGCCGCCCCTTCTCCCGGAGGCGGGACCGGCTTTCATCGGCGGCAATGTCGGGCGTTTCGTCGGATTCGGCCCCCGGCGAAGAACGGGAGTTTTCCCGCGGTCGACGGATGGAAAAAGGTGGAATCGGTTCGGATGGCGCACAAGGAAAGGGGAAGAGGAATGAAGAAACTTGCTGCAGGTCTCGTGGTTGTGTTTGTCCTGTCCATCATCCCGGCCGTTCAGGCCCTAGCCGCCCCGGATCTGCTGGGAACCTATACCGGCCAGGCCAACGCATCGGCCAAGTCCGGCTACGTTCAGACGCCGGCAACCATCAAGATCACGTCCCAGAAGGGCGGTCTGTTTCGTGGGTCCATGAAACTGATGAACCAGTCCGTTCCCCTGTACGGATTCCTCGCCTCCGACCGGGAATTCCGCGCGGTATCGGAATATGTGGTCGTCAACGGGAAGTTCAGCTCGGATTACACGAAGATTTCTTTTGCGGTCCAATGTGTTCGCCCGGAGGAAATGTACGCCGCCAAGGGGAGCGTTTCCCGGTAGCAGCTTCGGGCAAGAAGGTCTCCAGGGCCGGCTCATTCCCGGGTCGACAGCCATGGACCGGGAAATGGGGTCGGCCTCCCTCCTCGATCGGTCCCCCGGGGGAACGGGGGGCTACGGGTCCCCAAGGGTCCCCGGGCATCCTTTCCCGCCGTCTCGAAAAGATGCAGGCCCCCGCCCCGGTTCAATGCGGTTGGATTGAGCCGCTGCCGTCCTGGCGGCGAAAGCGGGAATCCGGCTTCCATGCATCTTTCCGGATTCCGGCCACCGCCGGGGTGAGGTTAACCTGGATTGAACGATTTGTCTGGTACGAATCCCGTCTTGTCATTCCCGTGCATGCGGGAATCCGGAGTGGATGGCGAGGAGTGGGTTCCGTGGGGGAGACGTCATTCCCGCGCGCGCGGGAATCCGGAAAGAGCGTGCATACCCGCCCCATACCCGCCGTCGCGGGCATAACGCCCTGATGCTTTCGGATTCGCTCAGCTCGGGGTCCCTTCCCACAGCGTTCCCGCCCCGGGTGCTCACGCCGATCCCTTGTCCGTTTTCTTGGGCAACTGGTGGAGGCTCCATTGCATGGGATTCAGCAGGGTGAATCCCAGGTCCTCCAGTTTTGCCTTCACGCGGCCCACATTGTGGGTGAGCAGGTAGGGGAAGACGGCTCGCTTTCCTTCCTCCCAAATCCGGGCGACCAAGATCGATCCGA
>JARKQW010000138.1 GCA_029974695.1 Syntrophobacteraceae bacterium
AGCACTTCGTGGGTGATCATGAATTTCACTCCTTGAAATAGATTTGCCGCTCGAAGTAGTGAATTGTCCCCCCGGGCCAACCCGATTAATGCACCCAACTTCTTGTGCCGTCAATGGCGGAGACTTCTGCCGGGGAAATCCGCCCCGCGACTTTTTCGTCCTTTCTGCGATGACTGCTTGCTTAGACCGAGCGATTCGGCTGGTACGAATCCCGTTTCGTCATTCCCGGGTATGCGGGAATCCGGGAAGAGCATTCCTACCCTCCGGATGTCCGCCTTCGCGGGCATGACGGGCTGATGCTTTCCGAATCACTCAAATTACGGCTTGATTTCCTTCCGGCGATCCTCAATGTAGTGGTTTGATCTCTCGGCTCACGGATCGCGGTTCACGGATCGAAACCGCGGCAGGAAATGCGGATTTTCCAGGATCGGAAGAATTGGAGGCGTTCTCATGGCGCAGACCGAATTCAGGGTGCTTTCTCCCACGGCAATTCTCGGCTACGGGTTCCCCCGGGAATCCTTCGAGAGGGGCATGGAGAAAAGGCCGGACCTCATTGGAGTCGATGCGGGAAGCACCGACCCGGGGCCCTACTACCTGGGCGCAGGCAAATCCTTCACCAGCCGTTCGGCGGTCAAGCGGGACCTCGAGTTCATCCTGGCCGCCGCCGTGGAACGTTCGGTGCCGTGCATCATCGGAACCGCCGGGGGCTGCGGCGCCCGGGAACACGTCGAGTGGACGGAATCCATCATCCGGGAGATCGCCGGGCAGAAAGGCTACACCTTTCCCATGGCCGTCATCCATGCGGATGTGAGCAAGGAGACGGTCTTGGAGGCCATGGAGCGGCAGCGGGTTCGCCCCCTTCCTCCCGCACCCGAAATCACCGTCGAGGACGTGCGACACTGCGTGCGGATCGTGGCTCAAATGGGAGCGGAACCGGTCTTGCGGGCCCTGGACACGGACTGCCGGGTGATTCTCTGCGGTCGCTGCTACGACCCCATCCCGTTTGCCGCCCCGGCCGTCCGGGCGGGATTCGATCCCGGCCTTGCCGTTCACATGGGAAAGGTCCTGGAATGCGCAGCCAGTGCGGCCACTCCCGGCAGCGGCTGCGACTGCGTGATGGGCACCCTGTACCGGGACGGTTTCGAACTGGAATCCCTCAATCCCCAACGGCGGTTCACCCGTGTTTCCACGGCGGCGCACACCCTCTACGAGAAATCCGACCCCTATCATCTGCCCGGCCCCGGCGGAACCCTCGATCTCGAGGCAACCCGTTTCGAGGCCCTCGATGGAGGCCGGGTGCGTGTTTCGGGAACCCGGTTCGTCCCCGCGGACCCTTACACGGTCAAGCTGGAAGGGGTGAAGCGCACGGGATATCGATCCATCTGCATCGCGGGAATCAGGGACCCCATTCTCGTGGGTCGGATCGATACCGTCCTCGAGGCCGTCAAGGAGGAAGTCCGAAAGGACCTGGACTTTACGGGCCCCCTGCTCTTCCACCAATACGGGAAGAACGGGGTCATGGGGGCCATGGAACCTGAAAAGGATCGAGGGTCCCACGAGCTGGGATTGGTCATGGAAGTCATCGCCCCCGATCAGGAGCAGGCGAACGCCGTATGTTCCTACCTTCGCAGCACCCTCCTGCATTTCGGCTACCCGGGCCGCATCTCGACGGCGGGAAACCTGGCCCTGCTCTACAGCCCTTCGGACATTGCCTGCGGCGAGGTCTACGAGTTCAGCCTGTATCACCTCATGGAAGTGGACGACCCGGAATCCCTCTTTCCCATCTGCGTGCGCGAGGTGAAACCATGAAGACGGTGCCCCTTACGGAACTCGCTGCGGTCATCCGCAGCAAGAACGCCGGGCCCTACGAACTGACCATCGACATCCTTTTCAAGAACGCCCGGCATTACCGGTATTTGAAGGAAATCCACTTTTTCACCGAGGAGCTTTTTGCCCGACTCTACGGGGTGGGTGTGGAGCAGGTACTCAACCTGGTGTACTTCGACCCGGCCTCGGCGGTGAAGTGTACCCTGGTTCGCCCGATGGTTTCCGGAACCCCGGGAGACGCCGATGTCTACGGCGCCCAGCAGCACGCTCCCGTCCTGGGTCTGCGGGTCCCCCTCGAGGAATGGCCGTAGAGTCGGGAAGCTCCTGCCCGGCGGGGGAAGGAACAGTGCCGGGACCTGTTCCCAAAGGAGAGTTCCCCTTCTCCCCCACCGGGGGATGGAGCTTTCTCCCCTGGGCGGACGGGGGGCCGGGGGCAATGTTGCTGCATCAACGATCCCACCTCCCGTCCGGGACACCCGGGCATCATTCCCCGACCAGGGTCACGACCACCTTCCTTTGCCTGCCCTTGATGTCGCATTCGAGGTGGAAGATCTGCTGCCAGGTCCCCAGGACGAGCTTCCCGTCGCTCAAGGGCACGGTCAACCCGGGTCCCAAAAGGGTCGCTTGAAGATGAGAGTGCCCGTTTCCGTCGTGCCAGGCCTGTTCATGGCCGTAGTTGCGGCTGGGCGGGATCAAGCGATCCAGGAGCTCGGGTAGGTCCCTTTGAAGACCCGGCTCAAACTCGATCACTCCCAGGGCGCCCGTACTTCCGACGTTGAAGACATGGGCGATTCCCGTTCGAATCCCCGAGGCGGCAACCACTTGGGCCACCCTGTCCGTGAGGTCGTGCATGTCGCCGTGTCCGCTGGTGGAAACCGTCAAGGTTCGCTGATAGACCATTTTCTTTCTCCACATCGAGGTGCTCAAACACTGTCGCGATCAACCCCTCGCCCGAGGAACTCAGGGAGAGGGTGGAACCAAGAAGTGACTCCCCAGAGCGATCAAGGCCCGGTCGAGGTCCCGACCCGCAACCACAACCGTCATGGAAGACACGGCACAACTCAGGGCCAAGGGCTGGATGCCGGACCTGTGCAGGCTGGTGAGGAGAGCCCCCACCACCCCGTAGCGGTCGCCGAAATGAGGACCGTGGAGGACAAAGGCCGACACATCCTCGTGGCAGACGGCCTGGACCCGTGAAAGATCCCGGGAGAGAACGCGACCCACCTGATCTCGCCGGTTGCCGTCAAGGCAGAGGGCAAAGTGGAGCATCTCCTGCGGGCCGGGCTGACCCGTGAAGAAAGGCATGCTCAGGCCATGGACCTGCATATCGGCCAGGGCGTTTCCCAACCCGGCCAGGCGAGAGGAGGGGACCTCAAGCCTCCAGAGGTCGAGGTCCCGGTACCGAACGGCATTGTAGGTACTGATGATCTGTTCCTCGTAAGAACAGGCAATTTCTTTGGCCGCAGGGTTCTTGTCCGGGAATGCCGCACGCCAGTCGTCAAGAGAGGGGTAAGCAGTGAATTCGAAGAGATCAAACAGGCCTCGGAGGAATCGTTCACTTTGCCCGGCGGGCACCAAGATGCAGAGGGAGGAGGGAGACCCGGCAAAACCCGCGGGCTCGATCCCCTCCCGGGCAAGGAATCTCATCAACGCCCCCGGAATATCCGGCCTCTGACCGTAGGGAAACACCGTGACCAGGGCGACCTCCGACGGCATCCGAGTGAGACCCCGTTCTCCCCGGGCGGCGGTGAGATCGAGGGAAACGGCGGCGCCGCGGGCCGGTTCCATGCACAGGGACACCTGGGCGGTCCGGGCCCCACGACCTGCATCGTGAGTCAGGAAGGCCACATTGATCCTTGCGGCCGCCAGGCGGGAGCAAAGGAGCTCCGGCGTGGTCTTATCGTCCCGGTGGGAATCGAAAATGTGCGTACACCCTTCCAGGACCTTCAGGCCGTTGAGTCGGATCCTGCTCATGGCGGTGAACTCCCGGCACAGGGGTCGGATTCTTCTTGAATCCGTGAGAACAAAAGCATCGCACGTCTATTGGTTTTACTGTTACCATGCTTTGATGGTTTTCGTAAGAACCCAAGCGCCTGCCGCATCCCCGAAGATGACCGGTGAACGCGTTTGCGGCCCAAGGGCAGGGGTATGGTATGAAAACCGGTCTCTCCAGCCGGGCAAGAGGCATGAGATTTTGCTGAAAAATGGAAGCAGAGGGTCTCTTTCTCAATCGATAGCCCCCAGAAGGGGTTTTTACGAATTCCTCAAATATCGTACATATCTCGGGTTTACTGGTAACATGTTGTAATGTAAGGCCAATCATGTTACCTCCCCACCTCATCGCAACCCCCTCGGGAGGGGACGCGATCCGTGAAGCAATCCATCATCGCACAGTCGGACAAAAAGAAAAGCTCGAAGTCATGGCGCCCAACCACAGCATTCCCCGGGGCGTCGGGTCTGCAAATCAAAGGGACCCATCGGGGCTCGGAACCGGACCCTTGCCCCCGAATCGGCCCCAGGCCTCCTACTTGGTGGTCGAACAGGGGCCGGGACAGCCACGGCGGACGGGGAGCGGACCCAAGGCTGGTTTTTTGCGCCGCCCCGGGGTCCGCACCGGTCGGGATCCTACGGCGCCCTTGTTTCGGGGTTCGATGAAACGGGACCCTGTTTTGGACGCAGATCGGGCTCTCGTGTCCCCGGCGCAGCCCTAAGACCATCGGGTGAAGACCACCACTCCGTTCTGACCGCCAAACCCGAAGGAGTTGGAAATTGCCGCCATGACTTGCGCTTCGCGGGCTTCGTTGGCCACGATGTGGAGATCACATTCGGGATCCCTTGTATGGTAGTTGATGGTCGGGGGGATCACCCCGCGGTGCAGGGTGAGCACCGTTGCCGCGGCTTCGATGGCCCCGGCCGCCCCCAAAGTGTGGCCGATCATGGACTTGACGGACGTAACCGGCACCGTCTTTGCCCGCTCCCCGAAGGCCTTCTCTATGGCCTTGGCTTCGACCTTGTCGTTGACTTTTGTCGAGGTCCCGTGGGCGTTGATGTGCCCGATTTCTTCCATGTTGAGCCCCGCGTCCCGGACGGCGTTCGCCATGGCCGCAGCGGCGGCCGTTCCTTCCGGTTCCGGAATGGCGATGTTGTAGGCATCGCAACTCATCCCAAAGCCTTTGAGCACGGCCAGGATATCCGCCCTGCGGTCCCTGGCATGGGATAGGGTCTCCAGCACCAGGACCCCGGCACCCTCCCCGATGACGAACCCGTCCCGGTCGGCATCGAAGGGCCTGCTGGCGGTTCCGGGATCGTCGTTTCGCTGGGACAAAACGCCCATGCACGCATACCCGTCCACGACATACGGGGTGATGGCGGACTCCGCTCCCCCCGCCAGGACCACATCCGCCAGGCCCTGCCGGAGAATCCCCAGGGCGATCCCGATGGCGTGGGCTCCTGTGGCGCATGCCGTGGAAACCCCCAGGTTGGGACCCCGGATTCCCAAGGCAATCCCGACGTTGGAGGCGGGCATGTTCGGGATCACCTTGGGGATGGCCAGCGGATTGACGAATCCCGGACCTTTCTCCTTGAACCGGTCGTATTGCTGTTCCAGGTTGTAGTAATCCCCGGCCGCAGAACCCACCACGCACCCCATGCGATGGGGATCTTCCCTCTCCAGGTCCAGCCCGGCATCCCGAACGGCGGCGAAAGCGGCACAGCCCGCGAGCTGCGAGACCCGGGCCATTCGCCGGACCTGCTTGAAGTTGAGGAACTTTTCGGGTTCGAACGGAACGACTTCCGATGCGATCCTGCTCTTGTGCCGGGACGCATCGAAGGCCCGAATCCCCTTGATTCCCGAAGTTCCGGACACCAGGGAGTTCCAGAAGGTTTCCCGGTCGCATCCGATGGAAGAAAAAACGCCGATTCCCGTCACAACCACTTGGATCATAAGGACCTGTCCTCGAAAACCGAAATTTGAAAGGATTGCATCGCCCAAAGCCCTTGTCCGCATGCAGGTCCCCATCCTAACACCACTCCCGCAGTGAAACCAACCCCCTCCCCGGATCGGAATTTGCCCGGCGGAAGGGAAGATCGGATTCCGACGGGTTTTCCAACGGTTTTTCGCCCCGGGGATGACTTGTTCATGACAGGAGGGACGAAGTTGGGTATGAATCTCCTGAAAAACCTTGGGAACCGGTCCGCTCTCGTGCAGGGCCAGGAACACTCGAGGTGCGGACCCGGGAAACCGCGGGCACCGGCGGGGTCGGCCAAACCGGGGAACCTTGAAAACAGGGGGTGAAGCCATGGAATGCAGGATTACGATTCTTTGCGAGAACACGGTCCAGGGAATGGGGTTTTGGGGCGAGCACGGGTTTGCCGCCCTGATCGAAACACCGGGACAAGCCGTCCTATTTGACACCGGCCAGGGTTTCGGCCTGGTTCCTAACGCGCTGCGACTCAAGAAAGACCTGGGCGGGGTGTCGAAGGTGGTCTTGAGCCACGGCCACCTGGATCACGTGGGAGGGCTTCTTGCCTTCCTGGGAGTCAAAGGCCCTTGCCCCGTGGTGGCTCACCCGGATCTTTTCACCGAAAGATTCTGGCTCATGCCCGCCCCCGGCGGCGGGGAGGAACCGGTATCCATCGGCATGCCCTGGCCCCGGTCGTACCTCACGACCCGGGGCGCCCAGTTTCAATGGTGCCGGGATTTCGCCCAAGTCGCCCCCAACGTCTTCGTCACGGGCGAGGTACCCCGAAAGACCCTCTTCGAGCTGGGGTCTCCCAAGTTTGTGGTGAACCACAACGGGGGATTCATCCCGGATCCTTTTCTCGACGATTTTTCCATGGTCCTCAAGACCTCGATGGGCCTGGTGATTGTCCTGGGCTGCGCCCACGCCGGAATGATCAACGTGCTCCAACACGCCGTGGAAAAGACGGGAGAAGAACGAATTTACGCCGTTCTCGGAGGGACTCACCTGGGCCTCTCGCCGCAGCCCCAGTTGGATCCGACCATCGAGGCCCTCAAGAAGTTCGACATCGGGATGCTTGCCGTCAGCCACTGCACCGGGCAGGCTCCCGTGGCCCGCCTCGCCTCGGAATTCGCCGACAGGTTCGCCTTCGGGCGCGTAGGCTTCGTACTCGAGGTCTAGGAAACCCGGCAAACCTGCCCGTATCCTGGCTCGCCCGGCCGGGGGCGGCCGAAAGACCCTTCCCGGGATTGTATCGAGTTGCCCACGGGTTTGCGGCCGGTCCCCCGGGAGATCCGTCGAGGGGAACCGTAGAGACAAGGCTGTACCCATGAAGCGGAAGACAAAGTCCCTACTGGTCCTGGCAGGCCTTTTCCCGGTGTTCTGGGGATGGACGCCCGAGGGGCGCGGTTTCCCGTCGGCCGGGGCTGCGAGAATCGCCGGGTGCCCGGATTCTCCCAACTGCGTCTCGAGCCGGGATCCTCCGGGGCGCCGTTGGATTGCCCCCCTGGGCCTCCGGGGCTCCCCGGAAGAAGCCTTCCGATGTCTGAAAGAAATCCTCCTTCAAGGACCGCGCACAACCCTCGTGGTCGAGGAAGGGGGCTACCTTCACGCAGAATCCCGGACCGCCCTGGGATTTGTGGACGACGTCGAGTTCGAGTTCGACCCGGAAAGCCGCAGCATTCTCTTGCGTTCTGCGTCCCGAACGGGCTACTGGGACCTGGGGGTGAACCGAAGGCGACTCGAGGCGCTGAGGGCCGCCTTCGAGTCCAAATGCAGGCAGGGGGGAAACTCCCGGTCGGCAAGGGACCGCACCTCTTTGCCCGGGAACGGTCGGTAGGAAAAAGACCCGGCCGTAATGGGCCGGGCCCGGAGGTTCATCCTTCCTCCCCCGGCCCGATGAGGGGAAGGACCTTGTCCACCCGGAAGAACACAACGAAGCGATCCCCTTCTTTCTCCTGCGACTCGGGGGTGGAATGCCTTCGGCGCAGAGTATGAACGAGATCGGGGTCCGTTTCTTCCCGGATCTTGGTCAGGTGAAGCCTTTTTCCCTTGTAACCCGGTCCCTCTTCCCGGAACAGATAGGCCGCACGGGGATTGGACTGCAGGTTGAAGTGGGTGAGGCGATCCGGCATGAGGAAGGCCAGGCTCCCGTCGTCCATGGCATGGGGCCGTGAATACACGGCCGAGTTGACCCGCCCCGTACCGTCCGCCGTCGACAACACCCCAAAACCTTTCCGGTTCTCGAAATATTCCTTCAGGTCCATTGCCGTCCCCTCCGGTTTTGCGAATCCTACCATCCGCCTCTCTTGGGGTTCTTTTCCCATGGGTTGATTCCAAAAACCTGCTCCCGGGCGCCTGCGGAGCCCGATTCCCTCTCCAATTCCGTCCGTGGTCTTCCGGTCTCCAGACTCAATTCCTGAGACACGATTGGCATGAGGGGAGACCTCCGGGGCCCCGGGCCAGTTCCCCAAGAGCGTTGCGCACGGCCTCTTCCATGGAAAGGAGCCGGATCGGAATGAGTTCTCGGATTGCATGGTCCCGGCAGACGACCTCGTTTTTGAGTCCCTCGACCAGGGGCATGACCACTCCCGCCGGAACCGAAGAAACCAGGGTGATCCAGTAGGAGGAAAGGTGGGGGGTCAGGACCGGGACGGTGAAGATCCAGCGGCGGAGGTGCCGAACCCGCGCATAGGTCTGCATCAGTTGGCGATACGTGAGGATTTCGGCCCCACCGATGTCAAAGGTCCTTCCTGCCGTTTTGGGTTCATCCAGGCATCCTTCCAGGTACTCGATGACGTTTTCCACGGCAATGGGCTGGCAGCGGGTATCGATCCAGCGGGGACAAATCATGACGGGGAGACGTTCCACCAGGTGGCGCAGCATTTCGAAGGGGGCCCCCCCGGCCCCGATGATGTTGGCAGCCCTCAGCACGGTGACCGGAACTCGGCTCGATTGGAGAAGTCGGGCCACCTCCTGTCGGCTCCGCAAGTGCTCGGAGAGATTGTCCGCCACTTCCCCCAGTCCGCCCAGGTAAACGATGCGCCGGACTCCCGATTCCTCGGCGGCCCGGGCGAAGTTACGGGCGGCATCGAGGTCCTTCCGAATGTAGTCTTTGTATCGAAAGGCGCTCCGGCCCCCCATGGAATGGACCAGGTAGTAGGCCGTATGGGTCCCTTCCATGGCCCCCCGGAAGGTTTCGGGTTGCAGCAGGTCCCCCCGGATCACCCGGGGTTGGGTGCCGCAAAAGCCCCGGGTGGGAAAATGCTCCGCCGAGCGAACCAGGCAGCGGGTGGGAACGCCCCGGGACGCCAGGGCTCTCAAGAGTCGGCCGCCAATGAATCCCGAGGCGCCCGTCAAAAAGACTTCGGATGAACCGTCGTTCATATTGCAACCCTCCCGACCGGAAAATCATCCCCTCATGGGATGAGCGGTCAGTATAACAGAGGAACCCAAGAGGGCAATCGACGTTCCTTGGACCCGATGGAAATTTAGCAAAACAGTCCTTGACTCCTCGACGCATTCTTCTACAATTCGACGCCACGTTCATTTTGTGAATCATCATACAGTCCGCGAGGTCCAAGGATGGAAGAAAGAAAGCTCTCCAGGCGAGAACGAGAGAGACTGGCCCAGCGTCGGGAGATGCTTGCCGCCGCCCTCGATCTTTTCTCCGACAAGGGGTACCACAATGTCTCCATGCACCAGATTGCCGAGAAGGCCGAGTTTGCCATCGGAACCCTTTACCGGTTTTTCAAAAACAAGGAAGACCTGTACCGAGCTCTCATCCGAGAGCAGTCCGACAAGTTCCATGAGGCCCTGACCCGGGCCATCGAGGAACCGGGCGACGAGGTCGAGAAGCTGCGAAGGTACGTCAGGGCCAAGAGCGAGGTATTTCGTGCCAATGTTCCCACCATTCGCCTCTATTTTGCGGAAACCCACGGAGCGAGATTCAACATCATGGCCGGGGTCGATTCCGAGATCCGGGAGCGTTACCGGCAATTCCAGCAAACTCTTGCAGGAGTTTTCGAGAGCGGAATGGAGAGGGAACGGTTCCAAAGAATTGCGACCCCGTATTCCCTGGCCGTAGCCCTCAACAGCATCACCAATGCGTTTCTCTCTCTCTGGCTTGAAGACCCGGAACACCATCCCTATCCGGAAGACCCGGACACCATTTTAAACATTCTTTTCAAAGGTCTGATGAATGAATGATCGTGCCGTGCTCCGTGTTATGAACGTGGAATACTTTCCTTTCAATCGGAGATTTTGGAGGTCTCGGATGCAACGAAACGAAACCGTGAATGGACCGCGTACGATCCTTGTGGTTTGGATGGTTCTGTTGGTCGGCCTCCTTGCGGGCGGCTGCGACCGCCGACAGCAGGCCCCGCCGCCCCCTGCCGTGCCGGAAGTGGTTGTGGAGACGGTCCGGACCCATCGCATCGTGCTCACCACGGAATTGCCCGGTCGCACCGCGCCTTATCTCGTGGCGGAGATCCGACCCCAGGTAAACGGCCTCATCCAGAAGCGCCTGTTCAAGGAAGGCTCCGACGTCAAGGTCGGGCAGGTGCTCTACCAGATCGAGCCCGCCCCCTTCCAGGCGGCCCTGGACAATGCCAAGGCGGGCCTTGCCCGGGCCGAAGCCAATCTGCCCGCGGCTCGGCTGAGGGCCGAGCGGTACAAGGAGCTTCTTGCCGACAAGGCGGTAAGCCGCCAGGACTACGACGACGCGGCGGCGGCTCTGAAACAGGCGGAGGCGGATGTGGAATACTGGAAGGCTTCGGTGGAAACCGCCCGGATCAACCTGGGTTATACCCGGGTCACCGCCCCCATTTCCGGGCGCATCGGACGGTCCAACGTGACCGACGGGGCCTTGGTCACGGCCCATCAGCCCCTGGCCCTGGCGACCATCCAGCAGTTGGATCCCATTTACGCCGACGTGCCCCAGTCCACCACCGACCTGTTGCGGCTGAGGCGCCGCCTCGAGGACGGCCGCCTCAACGAGAACGGGACCGACCAGAGGAAGGTTCGGCTCATCCTGGAAGACGGATCGAGCTACCCCCGGGAAGGGACCCTCCAATTTCGAGAGGTCACCGTGGATCCCAGCACGGGCTCCGTCATCCTGCGCATCGTCTTTCCCAATCCCGAAGGAGTGCTCCTGCCGGGCATGTTCGTTCGGGCCGTGGTGCAGGAAGGGATCAATCAGCAGGCCATCCTCATTCCCCAGCAGACGGTGGTGCGCGACCCCAAGGGGAATCCGTCGGTGCTGATCGTGAATTCCGAGGACAAGGTGGAACAGCGGATGATCACCCTGGATCGCGACATCGGAGATCAATGGCTCGTGTCCTCGGGTCTTGCCCCCGGCGATCGAATAATCCTCGAGGGCATGCAGAAGGTTCGGCCCGGCGTCCCCGTAAAGGTCGTCGCCACCGGAGCCGGGGAACCGGAACCCGGGAAACCGGGGCAGCCTTCTCAACCCGCTGCCAAATCCAATTGACGGAGGCACACGATGCTATCGAGATTCTTCCTGGATCGCCCGGTATTCGCGTGGGTCATCGCCATCATCATGATGGTGGCGGGCGGTCTGGCCATCTACAACCTGCCCATCTCCCAGTACCCGCCCATCGCTCCTCCGTCCATTGCCATCGATTCGTTTTACGCCGGGGCTTCGGCGGAAACGGTGGAAAACAGCGTCACCCAGATCATCGAACAGAAAATGACCGGGTTCGACAAGATGCTGTACCTGAAGGCCACCAGCGATTCCTCGGGTTCATCCCGAATCGAGCTGACGTTCGTGCCGGGGACCGATCCGGACCTGGCCTGGGCTCAAGTCCAGAACAAACTCCAGCTGGCCATGGCGAACCTGCCCGAAGTGGTCCAGAAATCGGGGGTGAAGGTGAGCAAGTCCACCCCGAACTGGCTGATTCTCGTGGGTCTGATTTCCGAGGACGGCAGCATGGACGGAAACGACCTGCGGGACTATGCCAAGTCCAACCTCGAGAAGGTGCTCTCGAGGGTGCCCGGGGTGGGGGAAGTCGAGGCCTTCGGGACGGAATACGCCATGAGAATTTGGGTAGACCCGGACAAGCTCATCAATTACCAGATGACGGTGGAAGACGTCATGGCGGCCCTCGAGGCTTACAACGTGGAGATCTCCGCAGGCCAGTTCGGGGGGGCCCCCGCGGTGGACGGCCAGCGACTGAACGCCTCCATCATCGTTCAGAGCCTGCTCAGGACCCCCGACGAATTCGCCTCGATCCCCATACGGCTGAACCCCGACGGCTCCACCGTGCGGATTCGGGACGTAGCCCGGGTCGAGCTGGGAACCGAGACCTATGATGTCGTTGCCTACCACAACGGCAAACCCGCGGCGGCCTTGGCCATCCGGCAGGCTGCCGGGGCCAACGCCATCGACACGGCCGATGCCATCAAGGCAAAAATGGAGGAAATGAGCCGGTATTTTCCCCCGGGCATGAAGGTCGTGTACCCGTACGACACCACTCCTTTTGTCAAGGTCGCCATCAAGGAGGTGGTGAAAACCCTCTTCGAGGCCATCGTGCTGGTTTTCCTGGTCATGTACGTGTTCATGGGAAGCATCCGGGCCACCTTCATTCCCACCATCGCGGTGCCCGTGGTGATCCTGGGGACCTTCGGAGTCCTTGGATGGCTCGGGTTCTCCATCAACATGCTGACCATGTTCGCCATGGTGCTCGCCAGCGGTTTGCTGGTGGACGACGCCATCGTGGTGGTGGAAAACGTGGAACGGATCATGGCCGAGGAAGGGCTCTCGCCCCGGGAAGCCACCCGCAAATCCATGGACGAGATCACCAGCGCCCTCATCGGCATCGGCCTGGTGCTCTCGGCCGTATTCGGCCCCATGGCCTTTTTCGGCGGTTCCACCGGCGTCATCTACCGCCAGTTTTCCGTGACCATCATCTCGTCCATGCTCCTGTCGGTGGTGGTGGCCCTGATCCTCACCCCGGTCCTATGCGCCTCGCTCCTCAAACCCGTTCCCAAGGGGCACCAGCCCTCCGACGGTGCGGTCTTTTTCCTGCGACCTTTCTTTCGATGGTTCGACCGCTTCTTCCTGGGCTCCCGGAGGTTGTACCTGAGGGTGGTCGGCCACGCTTTGGCCAAGAAATTCCGCTACCTCCTGGTTTTCCTCTTGATTGTGGCCGCCTTGGGATACCTCTTTCGAAAGATGCCCACCGCCTACCTGCCCGACGAAGACCAGGGAACCATGTATGTCCAGGCCATGCTTCCGGCAAACTCGACCCTCGAACAGACCCAGCAGGTCATGGACGGGGTGAGGGAGTATTTTCTCGAGAAGGAAAAGGACGCGGTGGAGACCGTCCTGACGGTTGCCGGTATTGCCTTTGCCGGGCGGGGACAGAACATGGCCATCGCCTTCGTGCGGCTCAAAGACTGGGAGCTTCGCCAACGCCCGGACTTGAAAGTGGGCGCCGTGGCGGGGAGGGCCATGAAGGCCTTCTCCCAGATCCGAAACGCCATCGTGGTGGCGTTCCCGCCCCCGGCGGTCGTGGAACTGGGCACGGCCAAGGGGTTTGATTTTCAGTTGCTGGACCGGGGGGGGCTGGGTCACGAAGCCCTGATGCAGGCCCGCAACCAGCTCCTGGGCATGGCGGCGGCCGATCCCCGACTCCAGGCCGTACGGCCCAACGGCATGGAAGACGTTCCCCAGTACCGCATCGACGTGGACTGGGAAAAGGCCGGAGCCCTGGGGGTCCCCATCACTTCCATTCACCGGACCATTTCCACCGCCTTCGGCAGCTCCTACATCAACGACTTCATCCAGTCGGGGCGGGTCAAACGGGTCTACGTCCAGGCGGACGCCCCCTTCCGCATGCTGCCCAAGCACCTGGGGGAGCTCTACGTGCGAAACTCATCGGGGAAAATGGTCCCCTTCAGCTCCTTCGCCTCGGGGCATTGGTTTTCGGGCTCTCCCAAGCTCGAACGCTACAACGGCTTTCCGTCCATCAACATCTGGGGGGAGGCGGCCGCTGGGAGAAGTTCCGGTACGGCCATGAAGGCCATGGAAGAGATCGCCTCCCAACTGCCCCAAGGGTTCGGCTACGACTGGACCGGTCTTTCCTTCCAGGAGCGGCTGGCGGGCGCCCAGGCACCGGTGCTCTACGCTTTCTCGATCCTGGTCATCTTTTTGTGCCTGGCGGCTTTGTACGAGAGCTGGCCCATCCCCATTTCCATCCTCATGGCCCTGCCTCTGGGGGCCATCGGCGGCGTCATCGGCTCGACCCTCAATCGGCTGCCCAACGACGTCTATTTCCAGATCGGGTTGCTCACCACCCTGGGTCTGACCACCAAGAACGCCATCCTCATCGTCCAGTTCGCCGAGGCCAA
>JARKQW010000325.1 GCA_029974695.1 Syntrophobacteraceae bacterium
TCGAATACGCCCGAAAGCTTTGTGAAGGTTCCATCGGGAACGAATCTCAGGACGAAAAGGGGCAATTATGGCCAAGCAGTTGACCGTCATTTCGGGAAACAAGATCGGGGGACAATACCCGCTTCCCGTCCCCGACCAAAGACTGAAGAACTTCCGCGCCGTAATGGGCGTTGTCCTGGACGACGCCCAGAAGACCTGGGGAGAGATCTGGAAGGAATTCCAGGGACAGGTGACCGAGGGGGTCCTGGTGTTGCCCGAGGCGGAACAGGGCTTCAAGCCCCCCTGCGGATGGCCGGAGTTTCTCGAGAAAATGTGGCTCCTCAAGCACTACCTCGACTACGCCAAGAGGTTCGCCGACGGGGAGGTGTGAACCGCCGAAAAGGAGAGCCTGCGGCGAACGTGGGAGGATGCGGGTCGGAAACCGGAAGAAGTGCCTGCAATCCGGGTCTTCCGGGATGAGGACTCATCGGACATGACGGCTCATGGGACAGGGGTCCCGTGGGCCTGTGCCAAACAGAAAACCCTTAGACCCTAAGACCGGAGGTACCCCAGACATGTCAGGAGGAAACAATCACGACAATCCGTTCAAGATTGCCCAGCAACAGATCCAGGCCTGCGCCGACATCCTCGACCTGCCTCAGAGCACCCGCCAGGTGTTGCTGCACCCCATGAGGGAATTCCACGTGAATTTTCCCGTCCGCATGGATGATGGGGCCATCCGGGTGTTCGAGGGTTTCAGGGTCCAGTACAACGACGCCAAGGGACCCGCCAAGGGGGGGATTCGTTTTCATCCCGAGGAAACCATCGACACGGTGCGGGCCCTGGCCGCGTGGATGACCTGGAAGTGCTCCCTGCTCGACCTGCCCCTGGGCGGCGGAAAGGGCGGGGTGATCTGCAACCCCAAAGAGTTCTCCCCCGCCGAACTCGAACGGGTGAGTCGGGCCTACATCCGCGCCATCGGCCCTTTCATCGGCCCGGAAAAAGACATCCCGGCCCCGGACGTTTACACCAATCCCCAGATCATGGCCTGGATGGTGGATGAATATTCGTCCATCGTCGGAAAGAACCAGTTTGGCGTGATCACGGGCAAGCCCCTGGCCCTGGGAGGATCTCCCGGGCGCGGCGACGCCACGGCAAGGGGAGGAATGTATACCCTTCGGGAAGCGGCACGCAAGGTCGGTCTGGATTTGAGCAAGGCCACCATGGCCATCCAAGGCTACGGCAACGCGGGCAGTTACGCAGCGTCTCTCGCCGAATCCATGTTCGGGATCAAGGTCGTTGCGGCTTGCGATTCCAAGGGGGCCGTGACCTGCAAGGACGGTCTGTGTGTGCTCAAGGTGGCCGAGCACAAGGCGAACACCTGTTCCGTCCTGGGCTGCGAAGGCACCGTGGACTTGAGCAACGAAGAGCTCCTTCAAATGGACGTGGACATCCTCGTGCTGGCGGCCCTCGAGGGGACCCTCACCCAGAAGAACGCCCACAAGGTGAAGGCGAAGTTGATCGTCGAACTGGCCAACGGCCCCACCACCCCGGAAGCCGACGAAATTCTGTACAACAAGGGCATTCACGTGATTCCGGACTTTTTGTGCAATGCGGGGGGAGTCACTGTCTCCTATTTCGAGATGGTCCAGAACGCCTACATGTATTACTGGGACGAGAAGGAGATCCACGAGAAGCTCGACAAGAAGATGACCCGGGCCTATCATGAGGTTTTCGATACCTCGAAACGGCATGGGATCAACATGCGCAAGGCGGCCTACGTGGTTGCGGTTCAGCGCGTGGTGGACGCCATGAAGGTGAGAGGCTGGGTCTAGGAAAGATTTGGGAGTCTGCAGGGAAGGAGGTTGCCGTGCCGTTGCCGGAAGCCCGAATGGTGAGTTGCGGCATCCCTTCCCTGGACGAGGTCATCCAGGGGTTGCGACTCGGGGATAATGTGGTCTGGCAGGTGGACGAGCCGGACAATTATCTCCGGGTCGTGCACCCGTTCATGAACCGTGCTGTCGAGGACGGGCGCACCGTCGTCCATATCCGCTTTGCGCCTCATCCCACCGTCCTTCCTCCCTTCCTTCCCGTGGCGGACGAGGAAGTGGACCCGCGGTACGGCTTCGACTTCTTCAGCGCCCAGGTCAACCAGATCATCGAAGAACGGGGCAGAGGGGTCTTCTACATCTTCGACAACCTCTCCTCCCTCGTGGCGGACTGGGCCACGGACGAACTCCTGGCCAATTTCTTCCAGGTGACCTGCCCGTACCTCCACGAACTGGACACCATCGCCTACTTCGCCCTCACCCGGGGCCAACATGCCCACACCGCCGTGGCTCGAATCCGGGACACCACCCAGGTGCTCATCGACGCATACCACGTCCGGGGCGACCTCTACATCCACCCCCTCAAGGTCTGGGACCGGTACTCGTCCCAGATGTTTCTGCCCCACCGCTACGAAGATGGGCTGCTGCATCCCGTCTTCAAGAGCGGAGAAGCCTCGACCATCTCTCTGACCGCCAGCAAGACCCCCCTCAGGCTCAAGGCGGACTCCATCGCCCCCTGGGACAGCGTATATCGCAAGCTCACCCAGTACGACGAGGAAGAGCTGTCGCTCCTGGAGTCCACCGCCGAGATGCAGGCCCTCAAGCAAGAGCTGTCGCAGATGATCCTGGGCAACGACCCGGAATTCAAACGTCTCTCCAACAGATACCTCAGCCTGACGGATCTTTTGTCCGTGCGGAACCGCCTCATCGGCTCGGGGCGCATCGGCGGCAAGGCCGCCGGGATGCTCCTGGCCCGCAACATTCTGCTCAAGACCCCGGGGGGCCTGGACTTTTCCCAGGTCCTCGAGGAACACGACTCTTTCTACATCGGCTCCGACGTCTTCTTCACCTTCCTGGTCAACAACGGCCTGTTCCGCCTGAGGCTCCGCCTCACCCGGGATTCCCAGATCCTCAAGGAGGAGTTCGAGCAGGTGGAGAAGCGCTTCCTGGCGGGCCGGTTTCCCGACGAGATCCTGGAGCAATTCCGGGACCTCCTGGATTATTTCGGCCAGGCTCCCATCATCGTGCGGTCCAGCAGTCTTCTCGAGGACGGCTTCGGCAATTCCTTTGCCGGGAAATATCGAAGCGAGTTCTGCGCCAACCAGGGGACTCCCGAGGAACGAATGGAAGCCTTCCTGCGGGCCGTGAAGCTCGTATACGCCAGTTCCGTCAACCCCGACGCCCTTTCCTACCGCAAGCAAAGGGGCCTCGGGGAAGCCGACGAGCAGATGGCCATCCTCGTGCAACGGGTGTCGGGGATGCGCTACCGGTCCTATTTCTTTCCCACCCTGGCCGGGGTGGCCTTCTCCCACAACCTGTACCGATGGACCGAACGGATCGATCCCAACCAGGGCATCATCCGGCTGGTTTTCGGCCTGGGCACTCGATCCGTGAACCGCCTGGGCAACGATTACCCCCGGTTGATCGCCGTCAGCCATCCCCAGCTCCGCCCCGAGGTCGGTTCCAAGATCGCCTTCTATTCCCAGAGGGGCGTGGACGTGCTGAACCTGGCCCAAAACGAATTTCAGAGCGTGCCCCTGGCGGACCTTCTGGCCCCCGCCGATTACCCCAACCTGGGTCTGTACCTGTCCGGCATGGAGGACGGCTACCTGAAGGATTCCATCGTCCCCCGGCAGGAGGACCCGCGCAAATGGGTCCTGACCTTCAACCATCTCCTGTCCAAGACGGCCTTCATCCCCATCATGAAGGAACTGCTGGCGACCCTGGAAGCCGCCTACGGGTACCCCATCGACACGGAGTTCACGGCGGCCCCGGATTCCCGGGGCAATCTGAGGATCAACCCCGTCCAGTGCCGACCCATGAAGGTGCCGGGGGCCGTCGAGGTCGTGGGAACGCCCCGGGACTTGCCCCGGAGCCTCGTGCTGTTCCGGACCCACCGGGCCATCCACGGCGGGGTGGTCAACGGGATTCGCACCATCGTGTATATCGATCCGCGATCCTACTCCCGGGAAACCCCCCTCGATCTCAAGCGGGCCATGGGACGCCTCATCGGAGAGCTCAACCGGCACCCGCAGATGCGAACCCGGCGCTTCATGATGATGGGTCCCGGCCGCTGGGGGAGCTCGAACATCGCCCTGGGGATCAACACCACCTATTCGGACATCAATCACACGTCGGTCCTGGTGGAGATCGCCCGGGAGGAGGCGGGCCATGTGCCCGACGTATCCTACGGCACCCATTTCTTCCTGGACCTGGTGGAATCCGGGATCATTTACCTGCCCCTTTACCCCAACGACCCCGAGGCGCACTTCAACGAAGACTTCTTCGCCGGGGCCCCCAACGCTCTCCTGGAGCTTCTCCCGGATGCCGGGGACTTCGAACGATTCCTGAAAGTCATCGACGTTCCCGCCGTTACCGGGGGAAACCACGCCCAGGTGATCGCCGACCCCCGCAGCGCCGCCGCTCTGTGCTACCTGGCACCGGATCTTTCGTCGTGAGCTTGCGTGAAAGGAAGGGATGACGGGCCTCCATGAGCTCCGATCAAAGGGGATTCGATCGCAGCCGGTCCCGTCGACCTTGAAGGTCCCGTCCCAGGGTCTTTGTGAGCTTCGGCCGGGGGTCTATTCGCTCCCCGGAGCTCCCAGGTCGAATCCGCTCTGAAACGCCTTCCAATTGGCCTCGAGGACCTTGCCGGGAAGCACCCGCTCCATGGCCTTGCGCCAGCTCTTCCCGGACACGGGAATCTTCCCCGTTCCGGCCAGCACTCCCACCATCACCATGTTGGCTCCCCGTTCGGAACCGGACTTTCGAGCCGTTTGGACGGCATCCACCCAGATCACCCGGGCCACCTTCGCCTCGAGGCTGGATCGAATGAGTTCCATGGACGGATAGGTGCTCTGTCCCACGGCCACGGTGAAGGGAACAATGGGAACGGTGTTGGCGACGACGACGGTTCGGCCGTGGCACTTGGGAAGCGCCCGCAGGGCCTCGAGGGGCTCGAAAGCCAGGAGAATGTCCGCCTCTCCGTCGGCAATGGTCGGGCTCGAAAGGTTCCCCACGGCCACGGCCGACTCCACCACCCCTCCCCTTTGGGCCATTCCGTGGATTTCGCTGACCACCACGGGAAGCCCCTCCTCGAGGGCGGCTTCGCCCACCAGCCGGGTGGCCAACAAGGTGCCCTGTCCTCCCACTCCCGTAAAAAAGATTCTCATAGTCCCCAGACCTCACTCTCTTCCCGGTAGGTTTTCGGTTCTCAGCCCTCGATCTTTTCCGGCTTGATGGACGGGCACATCTGGGCGCAAAAGGCGCACCCGTTGCACAGGGCCTCGTTGATCCGGATGCATTCCTCCCCCGCCGCCGAGGCTTCCCAGACGAAGGCCGGGCACCCCAGTTCCCGGAGGCATCGTTTGCACCGGTCGCAGTCTCCCTGCACCTTGAAGACGATCTTCTGTTTCTTTCCCGTCATGCGGCGTTCGAACAGGGGGCAGGGGCTCTTGGCAATGAGGACGGAAACGCCCGGGTCCTTCATCTGCCGCCGCAGGTCCTCGAGGACCTCCTGGGTTTTTTTCATCTGGAGCGGGTTCACCAGGGCCACCTTTTTCACTCCGCACCCGCGAACCACGTCCTCGATGCGCACGGCGGGCTCGATCCTTCCCCGGCGGGTCCATTCCACCCCGGGGTGAGGCTGATGTCCCGTCATGGCGGTGGTCCCGTTGTCCAGGATCACCAAAAGGAACCGGTGGTCGTGGGATACGGCGTTGATGAGGCCGGGGATCCCCCCGTGAAAAAAGGTCGAATCCCCGATGAAGGCCACCACCGGACGGTCCAGCACCCTGCTGAAGCCCCCCGCCGTGGAAACGCTCGAACCCATGCAGACAAGAAAATCGGCCATGCGCAGGGGAGGAAGCACCCCCAGGGTATAACACCCGATGTCCGTGGGGTAGACGGCTTCATCCCCGAAAACCTTCCTCACGGAAAAATAGGTGGCCCGGTGGGGACACCCGGGGCAGAGGGTGGGAGGGCGAGCCGGGAGCTCCGGGGCCGAAAAGATCGTCGGTGGGTCGTAGGGGACCTGGAAACATCGGGCGACGGCTCGTTTCACCTTCACGGAATCGAGCTCGAAGGCCCGGGGAATCCACTGTTCGCCCTTGCCGACGATCTTCACCGGGATCTCTTCTTCCTGGGCAATCCCCTTGACGGCTTCTTCCAGGAAGGGCTCGAGTTCCTCCACCACGAGGACTTTCCCGACTCCTCGGAGGAAGTTTCCCACCAGCTTCCGGGGCATGGGATGGGTGAACCCGAGCTTGAGGACCTTCACCTTGCCTTCCAAACCCAGGTCCCTCAAGGCATCCTGCACGTAGAGCCAGGAGACTCCGCTGGTGATGATCCCGTTTTCCCCTTGTCCCGTGACGAAATTGAAGGGGCTCTTCTCCGCTTCCTCCCGCAGCATTTTCTCCTTCTCCATCAGGGCCAGGCGAAGCTTGCGCCCCACCATGGGAACCACGACCAGGTTGAAGGGGTCCTTGGTGAAAGACGCGGTCGGTTTTTCCCGGGGAAGCTCCCCGAGACGCACGGGTCCCCGGGAATGATTCACCCGGGTGGTGGTGCGCAGCATGCACGGAATCCGGTAGGCTTCCGAAAGATCCAGCCCCGAAAGGGTCATTTCCCGGGCCTCCTCGGGCGTGGAGGGCTCGAGCATGGGAACGCCCGCCATCTTGGCGTAGGCACGGTTGTCCTGCTCGTTCTGGCTGGAATGGAGGGACGGATCGTCGGCCACCACCATGACCATCCCGGCGCGCACCCCGACGTAGGCCAGGGTCATGAAGGCGTCCGCCGCCACATTGAGCCCCACGTGCTTCATGGAACACAGGCTTCGAACACCGCTGAGAGCCGCTGCACAGGCGGTTTCCATGGAGACCTTCTCGTTGACCGAGTATTCCACGTACACCCCGGCTTCCTCGGCCAACCGGGAAAATCGATCGATGATTTCCGAGGAAGGAGTCCCCGGGTAGGCCGCCACAAAGCGCACATTTCCTTCCATCGCCCCGCGGACGACGGCTTCATTGCCCAGCAGCAAATGTTTCCGGTTGCTTGCCGGTACCAACAACTCATCCATCCTGATCCTCCGTTCCCGATGCCTGCTCCCGCCGGTCCACGAAAAGCCGGACCACTCCCCCGACCCTCTCCAGGGACCCCCGCTCCACCAGCTTGATGCGGGGAGTGATCCCAATGAAATTGGTCACCTTCCGGCGCATGACGTCCACCAGAGTTTTCTGATCGCGCATTTTGTCGTAGAAAAGCTGGTCGGTGACCTCCACCCGGATTTCCAGCTGATCCTGGTGACCCCGGCGGGTTGCCGCCAGTTGATAGACCGGGCGTTCTCCCTTGATCTCCTCGAGTATGTCTCCGATCCGCTGGGGAATGACGTTGATCCCCTTGATGACCACCACATCGTCCGAGCGCCCTCGAATCCGGCCGAGCCGGTGGAACGTTCGACCGCAGGGGCACGGGTCCGGGTGGATGCTGCACAGGTCCCCGGTTCGGTATCGAATGACGGGAAAGGCTTCCTTGGCGAGGGTCGTGATGACCAGCTCGCCTTCCCGGCCGGGTTCCAGGACCTGCCCCGTTTCGGGGTCGATGATTTCCGCAAGGAAATGATCCTCCTGGAGGTGCATCCCTTGCTGTTCGAGGCATTCTCCCGCCACTCCCGGCCCCATCACCTCGCTGATCCCGTAATTGTCCGTGGCCTTGACAAAGAGCCTTTCCTCGATCTCTTTTCGCATGGATTCGGTCCACGGCTCTCCGGCACAGATGCAGTAGCGCAGGGACAACCGCTTGGGATCCATCCCCACGGCTTCGACCTTGTCGGCGATGACCAGGGCGTAGGACGGGGTGGACACCAGGACCGTGGTGCGAAAGTCCTGCATGATCTTGATCTGCCGCTCGGTGCGGCCCACGGAGGTGGGGAGCACCGAGGCCCCGATGCGCTCGGCTCCGTAGTGAATGCCCAGTCCCCCGGTCAGGAGGCCGTAGCCGAAGGTCACCTGGATGACGTCGTCCTGGGTTACCCCCGCGGCACTGAGGATCCTGGCCACCAGGTTGCTCCAGACCTTCAGGTCCTGGCGGGTGTAGCCCACCACCCGGGGATTCACCATGACCCCCGAGGACGAATGCACCCGGACCACCTCCCGCAGCGGGACCGCAAACATCTCGTAGGGATAGCTGTCGCTCACGTCCCGGGCCGTGGTGAACGGCAGCCGACGGATGTCCCGCAGGTCGGTGAGATCGTCTTCGGGGCGAAAGTCCATCTCCTTGAAGCGACGTCGGTAGAAGGAGACGTTTCGATAGACCCGGTTGAGAGTCGCCTGCAGCCGTTCCAGTTGGAGCTGCTGCAGCTCGTCCCGGGACATGCATTCCTCTTGCGGTTCCCAAATGGGCATGGCGGCATCCCTTCTTCAAAGACCCTGAACACGGAGACGGGCTACGCTTCCCAGATCTCCCTTGCCCCCTTCCCCAGGTAGGCCCGGCGCACCTCCCTGTGTTCCAGGAGCATGGAACCGTCCCCCTCGAGGACCATCTTTCCGGTTTCCATGACATAGCCGCGATCGGCGATCTGGAGCGCGGCCCGGGCGTTCTGCTCGATGAGAAGGATGGTGGAGCCCTCGTCGCGCAGTTCCCGAATGATGTGGAAGATTTCTTTGACGATGAGAGGAGCCAGCCCCATGGAAGGCTCGTCCAGGACCACCAAACGCGGTCGGGACATGAGGGCCCGGCTGATGGCGAGCATCTGCTGCTCCCCGCCGCTCAGGGTCCCGGCAAGCTGGTTCCTGCGCTGCTCGAGAATGGGGAAACGCCGAAACATCCGGTCCATGTCCTCGGCCACCTGTCGGCCGTTTCGACGGTGGATGAAGCCTCCCATCTCGAGGTTGGCCTGGACGCTCAAGGTCGAGAAAATCTGCCGCCCTTCGGGCACCAGGGCAATCCCCCTGCGGACGATTTCCTCGGGAGGAAGCTCCCCCACCGAGTCCCCCAGGAACTCGATGCGGCCCTTGCGACACGGGACGAGTCCGCAGATGGTGTTCACCAGGGTGCTCTTGCCGGCCCCGTTGGCACCGATGAGGGTCACGATCTCTCCCGGGCGCACGTGAAGGCTGACCCCTTTGAGGGCGTGAATGCTTCCGTAATAGGTATGAACGGTCCTGACCTTGAGCATGACCCGCGGCCTTTCCCCTTCACGATTCTCCCAGGTACGCCTCGATCACCCGGGGATGGTCCTTGATTTCCCGGGGAGATCCCGTGGCCAGGGTTTCCCCGTAATGGAGCACCAGGATCCGATCGGAGATGTCCATGACCAGGTTCATGTCGTGCTCGACCAGCATGAGGGTCGTTCCCTGGTCGCAGATCCGGCGAATGAGAGTCCCCAGCTCTTCGGTCTCCCGCATATTGAGTCCCCCCGCCGGTTCGTCCAGGAGCAGCAGTTGCGGCTCCGTGGCCAGGGCCCGGGCGATCTCGAGGATCTTTTGCTTGCCCAGGGGGAGGGCTCCCGCCGCCAGGTCGGCATCCAGACCCAGGCCGACGAAATCCAGGTACTCGAGGG
>JARKQW010000332.1 GCA_029974695.1 Syntrophobacteraceae bacterium
GAGGGCATCGAGGCGAGGTTTCGCTGCGCCAACATCGCTTTTTGCCGCATCACCGGGTATGCCGCAGAGGAACTGCTCCAAATGAGCTTTCTCGACCTCATTCCCGAGGCATTTCGGGAAGAGGTGCTGGATCTCTACCGGCGCAGGCAACGGGGAGAGATCCCCAACGAAAGCTATGAGCGCAAGATGGTTCGCAAGGACGGATCCCTCATCACGGTCAATGTCAGTGTTGCGGCCATTCAGACCACCAGCGGACGAGTCGCCACCATCGGGTTTCTCCAGGACGTGACCGAAAGGGAAAAATATCAAAAATCCCTCTGGCTTTCCCAGCGGCTCTCCTCCATCGGCAGGGTGGCCGCGGAGGTCGCCCATGAGATCAACAATCCCTTGACCAGCGTCATGACCTTCAACAAGCTGGTGGAACGGATCATCCAGCAGGAGCCGTTTCCAGTCCAGAGAACGGCCGAACTGAGGGATTACACCCGCTACCTCAATGCGGAAGCCAGTCGGTGCGCCGAAATTGCCAGGAATCTCCTCGAATTTTCCCGCCATAACGAAATCGAGATCAAAAAAGAACACCATATCCATGAAATCCTCGAGAAGACCCTCAATATTCTGAGGCATCGAGCGGCCCTCACCGATATTCGCATCCTGACCTCCTATGCCGAGGACGTTCCACCCATGCTTTGCGACTTCAAGAGATTGCAGCAGGCCTTTGTCAACATTCTCTGGAACGGCATCGAGGCCATGCCCGAGGGGGGGGTCCTGTCGGTTTCCACCAATTACGACGCTCAGGAACGCCTGGTGAGCGTGGTCATCGGCGACACGGGGGTCGGGGTTCCCGAGGAGGACCTGGACAACATCTTCGAGCCCTTCTATACGACCAAGGCCGAGGGGAAGGGAGTCGGTTTGGGGCTTTCCGTAGCCTATGGAATCATTCGCCAACACCAGGGCCGGATTCATGTCCAGAGCATGGTGGGCAAAGGGACCCAGTTCACCATCCTGCTCCCGGCGGATGCCCTCTCGGTCTCGGAAGTCGCCGAATGCGGGGAATGACCCGCAAAGCGGCCTTCCCACCGGCTGAAGCCTCCTGCCCCCGGGAGGGGAAACATCCCCTTTCCCTTCCGGACCGGGAAAAGGCGAACCGCCCGTTCGCGGCAGGACCCCCAAGCGGCTGCGGGACCGGCGGGGAGACGGCGAGGCCCCGGGGATTTCCGGCAAGCGGCAACTGGGGGGGAATCCCGCCGGGAAGGGACGGGGATCGAGGCTGTTTGGAGGAGGGATTCTGCGACCAATACCGTGGATTGGAAGGTACCGGAATGAAAGAAGACGCTCGTATTCTTGTGGTGGATGATGAACCCATGGTGTGCCTGTCCCTGGTGAACTGGCTCAAGGAGGAGAATTACCTCGCCCAATCGGCCGAAGACGGTCCGTCCGCCATTGCCGCCGTGAGCCAGGAACCGTGGGACGTGGTTCTGCTGGACCTGAAGATGCCCGGCATGGACGGCCTCGAGGTCCTTCGGCAGGTCAAGAAGATCTCCCCCCAAACCGTGGTCATCATGATGACGGCCTACGCATCCATCGCCAGCTCGGTCCAGGCCATGAGGGAAGGGGCCTACGACTACATCATCAAACCCCTGGACGTCCAGGAACTGACCCTCATGCTCAAGAAGATCGTGGATCACCAGAGGCTCGTCAACGAGAACATTCTCCTTCGAAAAAAGCTCACCGAACGATACGCCTATGAAAACATCATCGGGAAGAGCAACGCCATGCAAAAGGTCTTCGAAATGATCCGCACGGTGGCGGACACGAGCGCCACCGTCTTCATCAGCGGGGAGACCGGCACGGGCAAGGAACTGGTGGCGCGGGCCATCCACACCAACAGCTCCCGGAAATACAACCCTTTCATCGCCGTCAGCTGCGGGGCGCTTCCCGAGACCCTCCTGGAAAGCGAGCTGTTCGTCTACGAGAAGGGGGCCTTTACCGGGGCCGATCGAATGTAAAAGGGTCGTTTTGAACTGGCCCACGGCGGCACCCTGTTCCTGGACGAGATCGGGGACATCCGCATGCGCACCCAGGTGAAGCTCCTGCGCGTCCTCCAGGAAAAGAAGTTCGAACGGCTGGGGGGAACCGAATCCATCGAAGTGGATGTTCGATTGATCACCGCCAGCAACCGGGACCTTCCCAAGGCCATCGAGGCGGGGGATTTCCGAAGCGACCTGTACTACCGCCTCAATGTGGTCAACATCCACCTGCCTCCCCTGCGGCAAAGGACCGAAGACATCCCGTTGCTCATCGAGCACTTCATGCGCAAGTTCAACCTGGAGTTCAACAAGAAGTTCACTCGGGTGGAAGACGCGGCCCTGAACCTGATGATGGAATACCGCTGGCCGGGAAACGTCCGGGAGCTGGAAAACGTGATCGAACGCGCCATCGTCATCGACAACGGCCCGGAAATCAAAGTGGCCCAGCTCCCCTTCTTCAAGAAGGACGAGGCCTGCGCCGAAGGGGGGCCCCTGACGTTGGAAGAGATGGAAAGGACCCATATTCAAAAGATGCTGGATCTCTGCAAGGGGAATGTGTCCAAGGCGGCCCGGACCTTGTCCATCGATCGCACGACCCTCCACAAGAAGATCAAGCAGTACGGCCTGTCAAAACGGTAGCGACCCGGCATGATCGACCAGTCGCCCGCCATTCACCTGGTGATCCTGGAAGCCGAGGAGCCGGACTATCTGAGGCAGGTGGCGGAGAGTATCCAAGAACAGTTCGACTTGGACGTGACCGTCGGCAAACCCCTGGGATTGCCGACCTATGCCCTGGACCCCGTCCGAAAGCAGTACAACTCCAACCTCATCCTCAAGAGGCTGGCGGAAACGTGCCCTCCCCACGCCGTCAAGGTCCTGGGCCTGACCGCCGTGGACCTGTTCAGCCCCATTTTCACCTACGTATTCGGCGAGGCGCTGTTTCAGGGGAAAAGCGCCGTGATTTCGGCCTTTCGGCTTCGAGGGGTCCCCGACGCCAAGGCCGCCCTCGGCTGCCCGCCCCTGATGAATCGCATGGAAAAGGAGGCCGTCCACGAACTGGGCCACACCTTCGGTCTTCGCCACTGCCTGGACCCCGATTGCGTCATGAACTACTCCTCGGGGGTTCAGTGCGCCGACCGCAAATTCCCCTTTTTCTGCCCCGCCTGTCGAGAACTGCTCCTCTGGTCCCTCAAAAAATCCATGCGGGAATAGCCTTCGAATCCTCCCGTCTCCCCCGGCCAAACCGGACTGTGGTTTTCGACCACATCCTGTAGAAAGCCGCATCACCCATGATTTATAGAATAAAAACCATTCCTTATCCTCGATTCGACCCCAGGGAGGTGTGGTCGAATCCCCCAAGGCTCGAAGAAGCCCGCCGAGGTCCCGCCAAGGGCACATAATGCAATACTCTCGTCATAACGATAGGTTAGGGTCTTTCCGGTCTTCCTGGCACGGAGGTTGCTCCAGGGTAAGGGCGACCGTGAAGAAAAAAAACGGGAAAACAAACCGAAAATCTTGCAGACGATAGAAGGAGAAGGCCATGAAAGAAAAGACTAAAGAGAAGAGCAAAGTGACCGCCTTCAAGACGGTTCCGTCCGGCGAAGAGAAATGCATCTGGATGGAAGCAGGGGTCCTGGACTACAAACTCTGCAACAACTTTTACAACTGTCATACCTGTGCCTTCGACAAGGCCATGAAAGAAACCGCGGAGAGAAACCTTCTGGCCAAGGTGGAGCGCATGGAGCCTCCGGGGAAGAAGTCCAACATCGTGACCTGGCAGGAGAGCATGAGGAAGCGGGGCGGGCTGGAACGCAAGTGCCGCCACTACCTCA
>JARKQW010000333.1 GCA_029974695.1 Syntrophobacteraceae bacterium
TGCTCCTGGGGCTTAGCCCCTGTTCCATCCGAGTCGAGCCCTATGTGCCCACCGCGGATCATTTCCCCCAGCTTCCCGCCGCGGAAGTCGGCTTGCGGGGACATCCCCGGGCGGTCCTCCACTGCCTGCCCTGTGTGAGCAGTTACGTGGGCGGCGACATCACCGCAGGCGTCCTTGCCTGCGGCATGAACGATTCCCCCCACATGAGCGCCCTCATTGACGTGGGAACCAACGGCGAGATCGTGGTGGGCAACAGCGAATGGCTCGTGTGCTGTTCCGCATCCGCGGGCCCGGCCTTCGAGGGGGGCGGGACCAAGTGCGGCATGCGGGCCGCCCGGGGGGCCGTCGAAAAGGTCCGGATCCAGGGGGACCGGGTGACCTTTCAGACCGTGGAGGGAGAAAAGCCCGTGGGAATCTGCGGTTCCGGGCTGATCGACCTCATTGCGGAGCTCTTTGCCGAAGAGATCATCGACCGGAGCGGCAAGTTTTTGGACCTGGATCATCCCCGGGTACAGGTGACGGACGAGACCGCGGAATTCGTGGTGGCGGACGCCTCCTTGACGGGCACGGGAAAACCCGTCGTCGTGACCGAAGACGATATTGCCAACCTCATCAAGAGCAAAGGGGCGATCCTTGCTGCCATGAAAGTGGTTCTGGACAGTACGGGGATGACCTTCCAGGACCTGGACAACCTGTTTGTCGCCGGCGGCTTCGGGGCTCACCTGGACATCGAGAAAGCCGTCATGATCGGACTGTTGCCGGACATTCCCCGGGACCGGATCCATTTCATCGGCAACGGTTCCCTGGCCGGGGCCCGGCTCGCTCTTCTTTCCTCCCATGCTTTTCACAAGGCCGAAGCCATCGCGCGGCAGATGACCTATTTCGAGCTCTCGGTTCGTCCGGAGTTCATGAACGAATTCGTGGCGGCCCTTTTTCTTCCTCACACCCAATTGGACCTGTTCCCTTCCGTCCGGGAATCGCCGGCCCGGAGAAAAGCCCGAGGCCAAGGAGACGGACCTTATGAATAGAATCCGCCCCAACTGGCACGAGTACTTCATGCTCATCGCCAAGATCGTGAGCTCCCGGTCCACCTGCAACTCCCGGCCGACGGGAGCGGTCATTGTCAAAGAAAACCACATCCTGTCCACCGGTTACAACGGGGCCATGCCCGGGGCTCCCCACTGCATCGATTTTCCTCCCCTGGGAAACCAGCCGTTCTGTTACCGGAGGGCCCGGGGAATCCCGGACGTGGACAAGTACAACTTCTGCAAGGCCTCCCACGCCGAGGCCAACGCCATCGCCCAGGCGGCCCGATACGGAATCTCCATCGAGGGAGCCACGCTTTACACCACCCTTGCTCCGTGCTACGTCTGCCTGAAGCTCATCGCCACGGCGCGGATCCAGGGCATCTACTTCGAGCATTCCTACGAATCCGGCACCCCGGAACGGGATGCCTTCTGGCAAACCGCCGTGAAGGAGGCGGGAATCGCGGTCTTCGAACAACTGCTCATCTCGCCCGAAACCTACGAGTACATCCTTTCGGACATCCGGAACATCACGTCCCGGAGAAGGACTCTGCCCACGGATTTCCTGGAGCGAACCGCTGTCCCTCGGGATCTGGAGTGAGACCCCATGGCGATGGAATTTATTCCCCTTCATTGCGGCGAACAGCTGAGGGTGATCAATCCTGCGGGCACCATCGGCATCGTCACCCTCTGGTCCCGAACGGACTTTGTCTTGGGCAGGCTGGAAGCCTTCGGGGTGGATCTCGATCCCCGATCCAGTTCCGTGGCCGTCTTGGGAACCCTTTACGGGAACGGGCTCCGCGAGCTTCTGCGAAACCTGCTCTACAACCCTCAGCTGGACACCCTCCTCCTCGTAGGGAGAAACCGCTCGGGCTCGGCAGAGGAACTGACGGCCTATTTTGCCCGCGGCATCGAGCCCCGGGAGGACCAATCCGTCGAGTACCAGGTGCCGGACGGATATGAGCCGCCCCGGAGCGTACGCATCGCCGGGACTTCCCGGGTGCTGGACGACATGGTTCGGCCGCAAGACTTCCAGCGTCCCCCCACGGTGTTTCCCGTCGGGGACCCCCAGGACCCCCAAAGCCTCCACAGGCTGAAGGATTTCCTGGCCCGGTATTGTCCGGCCCCGGGACCCATTCCCCCGAGGATCGCCGTCCCATTGCCCGTCGTTCGCGTGTCCTGCTTCCCGAGCAATCCCCGGGGACACTGCATTTGCGAAGCGGACCCCCTGGATGCTTGGAAGGAACTCATCCATCGCCTCTGCCGCTTCGGGCATCCGGTGACCCTCGCAAAGGGCGGCAGACGAGAGCTTCAGAACGTCAAGGTAGTGGTCGAGCGGCCCCAGGAACGGAGACGTCTCCTGGAATCCCTTGCCGAAAACGGGCATCCGCCCGAGGCCGTTCATCGGTATGAAAACGACTTGTTGAGCCCCGAAAAGCATCCCGACGAGACCTACAACTACGGCCATCGCATGAGGGCCCATTTCGGGCTCGATTCCCTGGCGGCGGTGGTCCGGCGGTTGCGAGACGACCCCGAGGACCGCAAGAGTTTCGTGGTCCTGTGGGACCCGCGCATGGACCTTACCGGCTCCCGGGGCCATCCCTGCCTGGTCTCGGTGTTCTTTCGCAGATTCCGGGACTGCCTGACCCTGACCGGGGTCTTTCGAACTCACAATGCCCTGGACGCCTGGCTTTTCAATTTTTGCGGCCTTGCGGCCGTCCAAAGAAGGGTGAGCGAACAGGTGGGAATGGAATGCGGCGCCATCACCGTGTTCAGCCACTCGATCACCTTAGACGCCGGACAAATGGACCGGGCTTCCCGGGTTGCCGCTCGAAGGCACTTCCGGATTGTCGAGGATCCCATGGGCTACTTCCGGATCACCCTGGACGGGGACGCGATTCTCGTGGAACATCGTCACGGAGACCTGACCTTGACGACCTATCGCCACAAGAAGGCAAGCGTTCTTCAATATGAGATATCCCGGGACGGCGCCGTCTCCGACCTCAACCACGCCCTGTACCTGGGCGGACAGCTGGCCCGCGCCCAGGCCTGCCTGGAACGCGGAGAGGAATTCATCCAGGAATAACGCCCTTGAAACCCAAACCCAAGGTGATCTTTTTCGATATCGGCCAGACCCTGGTCACCGGGGCGGAACAGTCCCCCCACAAGCTTCTTTGCTCGCGCCTGGGCCTGGATCCGGAATGTTCCCCTGCGGTGGGACGGCTTCTCATGACCCACCGGGCCGAGGAACCGGATCCCCTGGTCGAGGCCCTGTGCGGGATCCTTCCTGGAACGGAACCGGGCCGGATCGCCCGGGAAATTCGGCAGCTCTGGCGGGAGCAGCTGGAATCGGCCCGGGAGATCGACGGAGCCGCCGCCCTGCTGGGGAGCCTTCGAGAACTGGGGATTCGATTGGGGGTCATCTCAAACATCTGGCATCCCTTCTACCAGGGCCTGGCACAAAGGCGGCCCTCCCTGGTCGAGACCCTGGACTACAAGATCCTGAGCTACCGCAAGGGGCTGATGAAGCCCTCGACGGAGCTCTACCGGGAAGCTCTCGAGGCGTGTGGAGAACCGCCGCAGGACTGTTGGATGGTGGGAGACACCTACGAACTGGACGTGGCTCCGGCCATGCACCTGGGCATGCGCACCGTCTGGGTCTTAAACCGCCCGGAAAAGGAAAAGGTCAGCCTGGTGGGGGTATTGCGGGGAGAAAAGCCGTCCCCGGACTGGGTGACCGGAGACCTGGGGGAGGTGGAACGCTTCTTTTCAAGGAAAGGATGAACCAAAGGATGGAAATTCTTCTGGTCGGGTTTGCAGTCCTCATGGGAATCCTGGTCAACGTGGCGCTTCTCACCACGGTGCTCTTCTGGTACGAGACGGCCTGGGGGCCGCACCGCAATCACCTGGAACGGCTGAGCGGCGGCCGCGTGGGAGCCCTCCTTTGCCGAACGGCCTTCCTGAGCATCTTTTCCATGCTGGCCGTAGTCCTTTTGTATCCCTGGGGATACCGGCAAAGGGCACAACGCACCAAGGCCGATCCCTCCTGTCCCCTGCCCCCGGTGGTCTTGATCCACGGGTTGTATCACAATGCGAGCGGCTGGTTTCTCTACCGACGGTGGCTCCGCAAAGCCGGGTTCGCCAATCTTTATGCCGTGAACTATTCGAGTTGGAACACATCCTTCGAGGAGGCGCTGGGGAAAGTGGCCCGCGTGGTGGAAGAAGTCGCCGGGGAGTTTCCCGGTCAACCCGTGATGCTGGTGGGCCACAGCCTGGGGGGGCTTTTGAGTCGAGCCCTTGTTGAGGGATACGGTCCGAAGCTTCCCGTCTCGGCCGTCGTCACCCTGGGGACTCCTCACCATGGAAGCAAGCTGGCGGTTTTCGGGGTGGGCAGGCTCGCCCGGAGCCTGGTCTATGGAGGGCCTCTGATCCAGTCCCTGGGCCAATCCCTGGAAAAGGACTCCGCAGATTGCCGGGGTCGCTGCCTGGCCCTCTACTCGCCCCTGGACAACATGGTTCTGCCCAATGAGGCGCTCCATCCCCCGGACTCCTGGCAGCACGAAGAGACCTTTCCCCTTTCCCACATCGGGATGCTCTTTCACCGCCCCACGGCAGTCCGGACGATCCGCCACCTCCGGGAGTGCTCGACTCGAGATACACCGCAGCCGTAAGGGTCGGTTCGGGGAATGGGAGAGTTGGTCAGGCGTACCGGAGGAACCGCTTCATGTCCCGAAAACGACCCTCGTTCTCGGGGTTCCTGGACGCCTTGCGCATGGTTTCGACGACCACCGCCGTGACGGTGAAGAGGAAACAACCCAGGCCCCCGCCCAGGACCACCATCAGGATCATCATGGGCTTGGCCTTCTTGTCGGGGGGCTTGGCCGGGTAGATGGCCTGCACGACGGCGGACTCCCGCGCCTCGTCCAGTCTTGCCGCCTCGTATTGCTTGACCAGCAATTCGTAAAGCAGTTCCGTATACTTGAAGTCCCTCATCCTGCGAAGATATTCCGTTCCCACCGTTGGGATCTGCCCGGTGGGGATGATGGCATCGGTGGAAGGAACTTCTTCTTTTTCCTCCAACTTTTTCAGCTGCTCGTTCAACCCCCTGAGCTCCTGTTCCACCATTTTCAGGTCCGGATTGCTGGGGGTTGCGTAGGTCTTCATGACCTTGAGCTGCACCTCTTTGGCCGCCACCTGGGCCCTCAGGTTCGCGATGCCCTGGAGCACCGCCGAAGCCTGGTCGTCGATCTTGATGGCGCCGGTGGTCTCTGCAAAAGTCTGCAACGCCGCCTCGGCTTCCTTCAGGTTTTCATGGGCTTTCTTCAGTTGCCCTTCGAAGAAGACCCTCCTCTTGCCTGCCTCGGAGGTTGCGAGATTCTCCAGGAGATCCTTGAGGGTCGCCACCATGGCGTTGGCGATCTCGGCGGCCCTCTTGGGATCCACGTCGTAGACCCCCAAAAAGATGATGCCGCTCTTTAGATCCGACTCCACCGTCAGGATGTTGTCGAC
>JARKQW010000250.1 GCA_029974695.1 Syntrophobacteraceae bacterium
AGGTCGATGGCCACGATCCCGCCATCCTCGGTGAAGATGAAATTGGTAGGGGTGGCATCCCCGTGAACCACGACGTTCTCGGTCCTCCGAAGGCAGTCACTGTTCAGCCATCGATCCATCAGGGTCCATAGGGACGGCGCTTCCGACTCTGGGACAACGCCCTTTGCCAGGAGCCGGTGAAGGATTTTTTGGAAATAGGCACCCACAAACCCGAGGTCCACTCGACTCTCTTGCGCCGTTTTCGCGTGCAGCAGGGAAAGAAAGCGGGCCAATTGGCCAAGAGCCTCTTTCAGCGGAGGATGCTCTCCACGGTAGATGGCCTTTTTCAAGTAGTGGTCCAGGTCGCACCCATCCGCAAATTCCTCCACCAGGGCCAGACCGATGCCCTCTTCCCGGGTGATGGGGCGTGCAACCGAGTGAGGAAAACGGTCGAACCCCAGATTTCGAACCCTCAGGAGATTCTCGTACTCGCCCTTGATCCTGAGAGCTCTGTCCCCGAGCGCATCCTCCAGGCGAAAGAACTTCCCGATGATGGTAACCCGGCTCTCTTCTTCCCGGTACCGGTACACCAGAGAGGAGGACATGCGCCACACATGGAACACGGGCCGCCTGACCTGGGGACAGACCCGGGTGGCAAGGACCTCGTAAAGGGGGTCATGGTTGTCCAATATCCCCAAGAACAGGGCTTTGGTCATGTCCGGTCCGTTCCCTCCCACCGGCTGCAAGCAATCGTGCCCGCATCCTCCCGCCGGACCCGTTGCGAGGCCCGAACCTCCATTCTGCGGGGATTCCCGGCTTGGCGGGGGTCTCGGCCAAAACCGGAAGGGATCATCCAAGGGGCCCATTTCGTGCGTCGGAACGATGTGGGAAGCGCTTCGGGTCGAGAGTTCCGTTCCCGGTCCCGCAGTGGAAGGGGCCTGAGATTGCCTCGGAGAAGAAGGCCCCGGGTCCTACTCATCCTTATGCAGTCGACGGTGAAGAAAACCCAGGTGACTCCGCAGGACTCGATGGTGCACTCGAATTTTCTCCCGGCGCAGGAAAGCCGCAATGTGCTCCTCGGCCCGGGAAAGGTCTCCGGGAACGAAGATCTCCATTCCGTCCCACGTGTAGGAGTGCCCCCCCTGAACCGGAACGAACCGAAGCTTCCCACGTTCCATGAGCACCTGAACTTGGGCTCGCTCGATCTCCGTCATTGATTCATGGTCCCTTCCAGACGAAAGGACGGCACCCCGGCGAAAGACCGGGCCAAGGAAAGAAGTTCCTCGCCTGCCCAACGCATCAGCGTTTGGCCTTCTTTCTCGTCTCAGGCTTTTGGGCAGAGGTTTTCTTGGGGGAGGTTTCGGTTTTTTGGGACTTGCCCGCAGACTTCCCGGCGCTCCTCCCGGAACCTGTCCGGGTTACCTGGGAGGGTTGGGTCCTCGATGTCTTACCGGTTACGGCCTTGGAGCTCTTGGAGGCGGTCGGGCCCTTGGCCTTGCCGACCGTCTTGCTCTTGCCCCTATCGACGCTCTTGCTCTTCCCGCTGCTCTTGCCGAACTTCTTGCCCTTGCTGCCGCTCTTGCTCAGTTTCCTGCTCTTGGAGCTGCTCTTGCCCTTGTGCTTGGACCTGGAGGAAGGGCTCGCCTTGGAGTGGCGGCGAGCCGGTCCGGAATCCTGCTTCAAGATCTGTCGATAATCCTCGCGAAGTTGGCGAAGGGTCTCATCGTATTGCTCGAGAACGTTTTGAGCCCGGGAGACTGCCGCCCCCATCCCCAGGGAAAGGGTGAAGGAGAGCATGACGGTAAAAAGCTTTCTGAATCCCATATCTCCAAATCTACCTTCTGTAAGGAGTTGCCTGAGACGCTCCTGACCCCGGGAAACGTCTCCCCCACCGTCCGTGGATAAACCGGAGACGTGACTGTAAACCGAACGATGCTATCTCCCTGGAGATCGATCCGATGATACAGGCGCATCCGGCTCGGGTGCTCCCCCCCCCCAAGTCCGAATTCCCAGGGAATGTACCATATGGCCGACTCTTTTCAAAAACTTTTCTGGAAGCGAGGGCGTGGAACCGGCAAGCCGGTGAACCCCGGGTCCTTGTCCGCCCTATGGGACTTGCCCGGCTCCCCCGTTCCCCCTGGTTCAACCCTTCCCCCGGGGCAGGCTCCCGGCTCTCGACGACCGGGGGGCCGGGAAACCGGTTTCGGCAAGAGCCCTCAAAGGGGCTTCCAACCCTGCATCCGGTGAAATTCGGTCCTTTGTTCGTGCTTGGGAAGAAATTCTTTAAGGGATTCTGCGATTCCTCCGATGATGAGACTAGACGTCCAACTCGACCAAGTTGCACAACCTGCACCGGTGGGGTGCACAAACACCACTTCCAGGGGGGAAGACATGTTTGGAAAACGCTCGCTGAGATTCAAACTGGTATTTCTAGGAGTGCTCTTATCCCTTGCGCCGTTGGTGCTCATCACCGCCAACACCTTCTTCCAGAACAAAAAGATTGTAACCGATGCCGGTGCGATCATCTCCGCTCAGGCCTATGCGGACCTGGAACACCTGGTGAAGAACGTCCATGCCATCGTGGAAACCCAAAACATTGTCCTCCAGGATTCGGTGAAGAACTGCATCAACGTGGCACGCAAAGTCCTTTCGGACGCGGGGGGGATCAGGCTTTCCGGTGCGGAGAAGGTCCCGTGGAAAGCCGTAAACCAGTTCACGAAACAGGAAGTCACCGTGGAATTGCCCAAGATGTATGTGGGCGATTCCTGGGTAGGGCAGAACAAGGACATGAAAATATCGACCCCGATGGTGGACGACGTCAAGTCCCTGGTGGGGGGAACCTGCACCCTGTTTCAGCGGATGAACGATGCAGGGGATATTCTTCGGGTGGCCACCAATGTGGAGGGGGCGGACAAGACCCGGGCCATCGGGACCTATATCCCCGCCGTGAATCCCGACGGGAAGCCAAACCCGGTGGTGGCCGCCTTGACCAAGGGGCAGACCTATTACGGTCGGGCCATCGTGGTCAACGAATGGTACATCACGGCTTACGAACCTCTCTACGATGGGAACAAGCAGTGGATCGGCGCCCTGTATTTCGGGATCCGACACGACAGTGTTCAGGACCTCCGCAGACAACTCATGGAGATCAAGGTCGGAAAGACCGGCTACGTGTATGTTCTCGACTCCAAGGGGCACTATGTCATCTCGAAGAATGGGGAAAGAGACGGGGAAAACATCCTTGAAGTCAAGGATGCCCGGGGCAACTTCTTTATCAAGGAGATGATCGCCAAGGCCCAGGCCGCCAAAGTCGGATCGGTTTTCGAGCACGAATACCCGTGGAGGAACCCCGGGGAGCAGGCGGACAAGCAAAAGGTGGCAAAGCTGATCTATTTTCAACCATGGGACTGGGTCATAGGGGCGGGTACCTATGTGGATGAGTTTTTTGAAGCCCGGGACATGATCGTGACCTCGGGCAATCGGAACCTTCTCACCGGGATGATCCTGGCCCTTGCGGCCGCCCTTGCCGCGGCGTTGATCTGGTTTTTCATCTCGCGCAATCTTTCCAACCGTCTTTCACTTTTCACGAATCAGATTCAGCACTGTGCCCAGGAGGTGAGTGCCGTTTCCCACCAGGTTTCCACATCCAGCCAGGCCCTTGCCGAAGGATCTTCGCAACAGGCATCCTCCATCGAAGAGACCTCCGCCTCCCTGGAGGAGATGTCCACCATGACCCGTCAGAATGCGGACAACGCGGGCCAGGCGAATCGTCTCATGGACGAAACCAACGAGGTGGTTTCCGTTGCGGCAACGGGGATGCAGGATCTCACGGTTTCCATGAACGAGATTTCCAGGGCTAGCGACGAGACTCAGAAGATCGTGAAAACCATCGACGACATTGCCTTTCAAACGAACCTGCTCGCCCTCAATGCCGCGGTCGAGGCGGCTCGTGCCGGGGAGGCGGGAGCGGGGTTCGCCGTGGTGGCCGAGGAGGTCCGGAACCTGGCCATGCGGGCGGCCAACGCCGCCAAGGAGACCTCGGCCCTCATCGAAGGCACAGGCCGTCAGGTCCGGGCGGGCTCCGAGGTGGTGGGACGAACGGCGGAGGCCTTCAAGAAGGTGGCTGCGTCGGCCTCCAAAGTGAGAGAGCTCGTGGCCGACATTGCGTCCGCCTCTTCGGAACAGGCCCAGGGCGTCGATCAAATCAACGCGGCGGTATCCAGCATGGACAAGGTCGTTCAAGAGAGTGCCGCCAGGGCTGAAGAATCCGCTTCGGCCTCCATCCAGATGAGTGCCCAGGCCCAGGAGCTGACGCAAATGGCCGACGAGCTCGCCCATCTCATTGCCGGAAGCAAAGTCTTTCAGAGAGAGGTCAGGAACCAGGCTCCCGACGCGAGATCGGAAACCAACGGCAAACCGCCCAAGGAATTCCGTAGGACGCAGGCTCTGCAACAGGCGGAACGCCTCAGGATTTCCCAGGTTCTTCCCCTGGACCCTGAGGAGGAGGCGGCTCCGCCCCAGCCCAGGAGAAAAGTCACGAACTCGGGACCCAAACAGGCGAGGATCGGGTCCTTCTAAGCCGGGAAGGCCTTGTCTGAGCGGCGGAGGCACCGGCAAAGCCGTTACCGCTTCACATCCCATTCGAGGAAAGAAAGCCCACGGGCGGTTCCACCCGCTGGAACCGCCCGTGGTTTGTTTTCGAGGGGGGCACCATCCGGCAAACACAGGCACGGTCTTCCCGATTTGTTTTGGACAGGGAGGGGAGATTTGAGGTAATCAACAAGAGGTCGGGGTAGTGCTCCCGTATGCCGAAGATGCGGGGACATATCGGGAGGCGGTTGCTCCGTGCCTCGTCCCTCTGGAGACACGAAACTCGATAGCTTTGAAGAAGCGGCATACCGACCCATGCTCGGAGGATTCAACAAACGGGTGCTCACTCTTTCCACCCGCCCTGGAATGTCGGGCTTGAGATAACGCCATGACGGCAGATTTGTTACAGACCCTGGCTTCCGATTACTTCCGCCAGCTGTCGCGCCGCTTCCCGGTCATGTGTGCCGGGGATGAATTCCATGCGTTTCCACGAGCCCTCGCCGCCAATGAATTCTTGGACCGAATGGAGCAGCTGAGTCCCGAGGAAATCGAGGAGAGCATTGCCGTACTGAAGGAATTTCAGCGGCAGTTCGACGCGCCTTTGTATCCCGAGGAGGGGTTCGAGGAGAGCCTGGATCGACAGCTGCTGAGTGCCGGCATCGCGGGCATCCTGCTGGAACTGGAGTCTTCCGAATCCTGGCGTCACGACCCGTCCCTGTATCTCAAGATTGCCTTTGTCGGCCTGGATCACGCCCTGACCAAGCCCTGCGATGATTCGTCCCAGGTAGCCTGGAGAACCTTGGCCCGGCTGGATAAGATCCCCTCGCTGCTTCGCCGGGGAGCCGAAAATCTCCGTCTTGTCCCTCGAACGCACCATCGGGCGGCTCTGCTCATGGTCCGAGACTGCCGGGAATACCTGTCCGAGCTTGCCGGAATTGCGTGGTTCGAGTCTCCGAGCAGGTATTCCGGGGCCCTGCAGGAGGTGCGCACCTCCCTCGAGGATTTCGAGAAAGCCCTCAACGACCTGGCCCCGTGCGAGGACGACCGGATTTGCGCCCCGAAGCTGGAAACGGTCCTGGCTCATCGATTCCTTTGGGACCGGTCCATCGAGGAAGTCCGGGAAATCGGGGAACTAGAGTGGGAGGACAGCCTCAACGAGTTGGAACGATTGCGCCGGGAGATCAACCCGGGGCAATCCTGGCAGGAGATTTATCATTCCTATCTGCCCCCGGAAGTCCGATCCGTGGAGGTCTTCACCCTTTACGAACGGGAGATGGGCCGTCTCTTTTCCTTCTTTACCCGTCACGGATTGGGGGAATCTCTTTCGGAATCGTTGCCTCTCATCCGGGAAACCCCACGATACCTCCGTTCCCTTCGCGGTTCCGGGTCTTTTGCTGCCGCACTGGGCGCGGACCCCCGAGAAAAGGACTTCTTCTACCTCACCACCCGGCCTTTGGCACGGCAAAGTGCCGAGTCTCGGGAGTCCCTTGTCGCAAGGCTCCATCGCGAATACGCTTTTCTCGCCGCCCACGAGACCGTGCCCGGGCATTTTCTCCTGGATTCCGTGCGCAGAAAGATCCCGAACCCCATCCGCCGCCAGATGGAATCCCCTCTCTTTTACGAGGGCTGGGCGACCTATGCGGAAAGGCTTCTCGGGGACTACGGATATGTACAAGGTCCCATGGATTGTCTGGTGCATGCCCGGCGCCGCCTTTGGAGGGCGGCCCGATGCCGTATCGATGTGGGGCTCGCAACAGGTTCCCTGGGCAAGGGGGAGGCCGTTGCCTTGCTGGTGCGCACGGGAATTTCCGCCGAGGACGCCGCCCGCCAGGTCCGTCGATTTCAGCTGAGCCCCGGTTATCAACTGTGCTACACTCTGGGTTGTCATGAAATCTTGCGCCTGAGGAGCGCTCATGGAAATCGACTGGGTCTGAACCGTTTCCACCGCGAAATCCTGGAAGGGGGACAACTGCCCTTTGGGATTATCGACCAACGGCTGGAAAAGATCGGGACCTTTCAAGAAGAACCCGGCAGGAGGAATTCTCGTTGAGATCGTTTCTGGGATACCATTCGGAGTGGAACCTGGGAAGTCCCGGCGGGTGGGACTATCAGCGGGTAACGCAGATCATCGGAAAGGCCGTGTGGCAAAGGATTCAACAAATTCGGCCCGTTTCCGTCGATCTGGACTTTGACCATCCGTTCCTTTTCCCCGTGTATGGGTTTGTGGAAATGCTCGTCGAGGCCCACCGGTCGCGCTCGGGAAATGCGCCCGGCCTGATTGCGGTCGTCGCCGAAGAAGAAACCCTCGAGGACGTGACGGAAAACATCAACCTTGCCCGGCACCTCGACCGCGTCGACGGCATCGAGGGGGCTCTCCTGGCGCCCCAGGCCCTTGAACTCAAGAACGGGGTCGTGTGCTGTCGAGGCAAGGCGGTCTCCCTGGCTTTCGTGGATTTCAATTCCGACGTTCTCCTCTCGTTGCACCGCAAGCACGATCTCACCCCGCTGTTGCAACTGGTGCGCGAGGGCAGGGTGATCAACCCCCGGGGCACGGAACCCATCAATGGGAAAAGCATGTTCGAAGTCCTCACGGGGGACGACTCCGGGAGGTTTCACCCGGAAATCACTCGGCGAACTCCGTGGACTCGCCGGTTCTACCCCCGGAGCACCCGGGGACCCCGGGGCCAGAGGATCGACGACCTGATCGACTGGACCCGGGAGCATTGGATCGACCTGGTTTTGAAACCCGAGCGGGGGTATTCGGGCAAGGGGGTGAGGGTAGGGGAGACACATCCCGACGCGGAGGAGGCCATCCGCTTGGCCCTGGCGGACGGCAGCTACATTGTCCAGGAAAAGATCTCCCTTCCTCTGTGGGCCGAGGAGATTCCGACACTGCGCCGGGAAGACGAAACCATCCGGCTGGAGCGCTACCAGACTGACTTTCGATGCCTCATAGGGCATCAAGGACTCCTGGGATTCCTGGGCCGATACGGGGGAGTGCCCACCAACGTGGGCAGCGGCGGCGGGGTGCAGCCTCTCGCGGTCCTCCGTTCGCCCATGAGTGTACGGGATGCGGTGGAGCGTGCGAACGAAGCGGTTCTATCCATGGATTACGGGGATCTCGAGGAAGTGCTCCGCCTGCAGGAACGGATGGCCGTTGAACACCGTTTTACATACCTTTTGGGTCCCATCAAGATCGCTCTTCGACCCCGGATCATTCGGCCGGAGCAGATCGAGGCCCTGGCCGGGTATTGCGAGGCCATGTGGCTGGATTGTCTCGAACTCGAGAAGATGTGGCTTTCGGGCGAACTGGACGAAATCATCCGCATCGAGCCCGAGGAGTTGGAAATCGCCCGGATGCAGCCGTGGAGAGGTCAACCGGCTATCATCGCCTCGGACGGGCTTTTCAGCTTCGGGGCTCACCCGGAGATGCCATGGCCGTGACCGTGGATCCCGACTGGTGGAAAACCCTGTTTGACGAGATCTACCTGCTCACTGACGCTCGTTCCGTGTGTGACGGGGAGATCACCCGCAGGGAAATCGACCTCATTTGCGGGATTCTTCCCATGCGGCCGGAACACAGGGTCCTCGATCTATGCGGCGGGCACGGTCGACACAGCCTGGAGCTGTGTTCCCGGGGATACCGGGGTTGCGTCTTGCTGGACTATTCCCCGTCTCTCCTTTCCGTGGCCCAGGCGGAGGCCCTTGCCCGGGACCTGCCGGTTCGGATCCTTCGGGCGGATGCCCGCAACACGGCCCTGGTTTCCGAAAGCTTCGACCATGTGCTCATCCTGGGGAACTCCTTGGGGTACGCCGGGGACGACCGGGCGGACCGTCAGGTCCTCGGGGAGGCCTTCCGGGTGCTGCGGCCCGGCGGATGGGTCCTGCTGGACCTTGCGGACGGAGACTCCCTTAGGGACTCGTTCAATCCCGAGGGATGGTTTGAGATCGGCGGGGACTGGGTGGTGTGCCGCCGCCGTCACATGGAGGGGGACCGGGTGAGTGTGCGTGAAGTGGTGTTGAGTAAAGAAAAAGGGCTGGTTCGGGACCGGAGCTATTCCATACGTTTCCACGACGCCCGGTCCGCAGCCGCACTCCTGGTGGATATGGGGTTTGCCGACGTGCAGGTCGTTCGGGACTTCGTGCTCCGGGAGGAGCGCGGCGACTACGGTTTCATGAGGCAAAGGATGCTGGCGGTGGGGCAAAAAACGGGAAAGCCTTACCGGGCCGGGGGCGGGCTCGTCGGCGGATGACAAGCCCGAGTCCTGAGCCCTGAGAGCTCCCCGTCGGGGTGACATGAACCGGGAAGAAAGGAGTGGGTTTTCATGAAAAAACTGGTGTTGTTGCGCCATGGAGAGAGCCTTTGGAACAGGGAAAACCGTTTCACCGGCTGGACGGACATAGGACTTTCCCCGAAGGGGATCGAGGAGGCCCTCGAGGCCGGGAGGGTCATGAAGAAGGAAGGCCTTGTCTTCGATGTGGCTTTTACCTCCGTTCTCGCGCGAGCCATCAAGACCCTGTGGCTTGCCCTCGAG
>JARKQW010000289.1 GCA_029974695.1 Syntrophobacteraceae bacterium
GCAGCTCCTCCAGGACGGCTCCCCTGCAGGCCCGGGAGCGGGCTCTATGCACACCCATACAACGGGAACAACCACTCATCTTGGGGAAGAGCCCCTTTACGGACCCGGGCGTATGGGTTCAGGCCCTTTCCCCCAATCAGTGCACCTCCTCGTAGGCCGGGTCCCCGGAAGTGATCTTTCCTCGGAAGAGATGATGGGCCCAGCCCTGATAGGCCAGGACGATGGGAACGAAGACCAGGGCCACCACCAGCATGATGCTGAGGGTAAGGGGACTCGATGAGGCGTTGTGGGCCGTCAGGCCGGCCCCTGCGGCCATGCTCGAAGGAAACAGGGCGGGATAGAGCCCGATGACTCCGAAGAAGACGGCCCCGGCGATGGTGACGGCCGAAGAAATCCAGGCCTTCCCCACGGCCTGTTTGCGGAGAAACATCTTGATCCCCAAAAGCCCTGCCACGGCGACTAAAGGAACCAGGAACAGGATCGGTTTGGCGAAATAGTTGTCGTAGAGTCGCGTGTGCACCTGGGTGGCCGCAAAAAAGAACACGGCAGCCACCAGGAGCACCGGCCACAGCCGGTTCGCCGTCGCCACGGCCCTCCGGTGGAGGTCTCCTTCGCTCTTTACGGCCAGGTAGACGGCCCCGTGGACGAGGAAGAGAAGAAGAAACAGAGCGCCCCCCAGGAGTCCGTAGGGATTGAGCAGGGTGAAGAGGGAGCCGTGGTACACCCCGTTTTCATCGAAGGGAATCCCTTTGAAGATATTGCCGAAGGCCACTCCCAGGAGCACGGCGGGCAGGACGCTGCCCAGGAACAGACACCCGTCCCACACCTTTCGCCAACGGGGATCATCGAGTTTTCCTCGGAATTCAAAGTACACCCCTCGAAGAATCAGGGCAAACAGGACGAGCATGAGCGCCGAATACAGGGAGGAGAACATGACGGCATAGACCTTGGGAAAGGCGGCAAAGGTGACTCCTCCCGCCGTGAGGAGCCACACTTCGTTTCCGTTCCAGACTGGCCCCATGGCATGGAGCATGACCTTTCGATCCGCTTCCTCCTTCCCCAGAAAGGGAACCAGGGACCCGATTCCCAGGTCGAACCCGTCGGTGATGAAGTACATGGCCCACAAAAGTCCCCACAGAAAAAACCATACATCCTGCAACCACATGACGACCCCCTTTCCTAACTGCGCCCAAGGGCGCAGGAAAAGCGTGCGAAAGATGAAACCCCTAGCCCTGCGGCACCTCGACGGGCCCCTGCTTGGCGTGTTTCACCATGAGATAGAATCCGGCAAATCCCAGGATTCCGTAAACCACGAGAAAGGCGATGAAGCTCACGAGCACTTGAGAGCCGTGGATGGGGGAAACGGCGTCCGAGGTCTTCATCAGGCCGTAAACGATCCAGGGCTGGCGTCCCACTTCCGCCAACACCCATCCCGCCTGGTTGGCAATGTAGGGAAGGGGAATGGAGAGAACCAGCAGCTTCAGGAGGCGGGGACTCTCCGGGAGGCGGTCTCGTCGGAACCATGCGTAAAGGGTCACCAGGACGAAAAAGACCCCCAGGGTGACCATGACTCGAAACGCCACGAAGGTGATGAGAACGGGGGGGCGTTCGGCGGGAGGAAAGTCCTTGAGACCCTTTACCTCCGCGTCGAAGGAATGGTTGGCCAGCATGCTCAGGGCTCCCGGGATGGGCAGGAGCGCCACGGCATTCCCTTCGTTCTTTTCATCGGGGAAGGCGATGAGGTGGATGGGCGCCCGGGTCGAGGTCTCCCAGTGGGACTCCATGGCCGCAAGCTTGGTGGGCTGTTTCTCGTACAGGTCCGCTCCATGCCCGTGACCCTCGATCACCTCGAAGATGGAAAAAACCAGGCCGAAGACCAGCGCGATGCGGAACGACCGGGAAAAGAAGTCCACGTGGCGGTTTCGCAGGAGGTGGTAGGCGCTGATTCCCATGACGAAGAAGGCGCTCAGGATATAGGCCCCCGCCACGGTGTGGAAGAACTCGAGGAGCGCCCATTCCTGGAACACCACGGCGCTGAAGCTCTCGAGTTCGGCCCTCCCGTTTCGGATCACGTACCCTACGGGGTGCTGCATCCAGGAGTTGGCGATGAGAATCCACACGGCGGAGAGGGTCGAGGCGCCCGCGATGAGCCACATCACCACGGCGTGGGCCTTGGCCGAGAGCTTCTTCCATCCGAAGATCCACACGCCGATGAGGGTGGACTCGAGGAAGAAGGCCGCCGTCGCCTCGATGGCCAGCAGGGACCCGAAGACATCCCCCACGAAAGCCGAGTACCGGGACCAGTTGGTGCCGAACTGGAATTCGAGGGTGATGCCCGTGACGATCCCCAGGGCGAAATTGATGAGAAAGAGCTTCCCCCAGAACTTGGTCATTCTGAGGTAGATCTCCTCGCCCGTTCGTGCATAGCGGGTTTCCATGACGGCAACGAGGATGGAAAGCCCCAGGGTGAGGGGCACGAAGAGGAAGTGAAACATGGTGGCTGCGGCGAACTGCAGCCGGGAGAGAATCAAGGGATCCATGGGGTGTCCTCCTTTAGGGGGGATTTTCGCCCGGTTCCCCGGGGGGCACCAGGCAGCACTGGGTTTCCAGGATCCTGGAGAAGGTGAACTCCCCCAGGGTGGCCCTCAACTGGTCCCTGGCCTTTTCCCAAATCTGGTTCACGGCGCAGGACCGACTTCGCAGGCAGGATTCGGGCCTCATGAGGCAATCGTTCAGGAAGATTTCCCCGATGACGGCCTCCACCACCTCCAGGAGGCTCAATCGATCGGGGGGGACCCGCAGTCGAAAGCCTCCCCTGGCCCCCTGGACGATTTCGAGGATTCCGGCTCGGGCGAGCTGCTGGGCGATTTTGCCCAGGAACTGGTCGGGGATGTCCATTTCCGCGGCGATCTGCTTTCGGGAGACCACCTCGCCGGGTTTTCGACCGGCCAGGGAGAGAACGCAACGCACGGCATATTCTCCGGCTCGAGTGAGACGCATGGGGGACTCCTTTCCCACATAGCAGCATAAATAGGATGGCATTTATCCTATATCATGAAACCTCACGGGTCAAATGTTTTTTCCCCGCCAAACCCCGGAAACAATTCGGGACGCAGGGTTTTGACACCAAAAGTCTGTCCTCGGGGAAATCTTTGGTCCGCCCGATTCCGGCGGAGGGGACGCAAGGTCCCTGGAGTATTCACGAAGGTGGGATTCCGCGAACGCATACCCGACTTCCGGGGTCCTCCCCTGCCGGGCCGCAGCACCAAAGCCATGGGCGCGGGCTTTGGCGGAACATCCCCGCTGACTTCCGGGACCGTCCCGTGCTATGATGACACGATCCCACGGAGACGGCACCATGACCCAGTCCTTCATCTTCGAACAGGGCCCCATCCGGCCTCCCAG
>JARKQW010000301.1 GCA_029974695.1 Syntrophobacteraceae bacterium
GCGGCGTCGGTCCAGTCTTCGAAACCGAAGGTCGAGGCGGCTATGAAATCCTTGTCGTAAAGGTTTTCCTTCACCATGACGTGAGCGACGGCCAGCGCCAGGGCGGGCTCGCTCCCCGGGGCCACCGCCACCCATCGGTCGGCCTTGGATGCCGTCATGGAACAACGGGATTCCACCTGGACCACTCGGGTGCGGCCCCGTTCGGGCAGGTCCTGCTGCCACAGGGCGAAGGCCGTCTGCATTCTGCCGGGGGAGCCCCATCCTTCAATGAGGTTGGAACCGAAGCTCAGCACGTAGGAGGCTCTTTCCAATGCAAAGCCCACATCCCTCTTTTGTCCCGTCGTGAGCTGGACCGCCAGTTGTAGGCTGTTGCCGTGGGAAGGCATTCGGAAGAGGTTGGGAGAGCCGTAGGAGTCGAAAAACCGTTCCCACAGAAGACTCATGCTGCTGCAGCGGGCCGAGGCGATGCAGGCCGCTGCGGCCGCTTTTCCCTCGGACCTGAGCTTACTCAAACGGCCGCCCAGCTCCGCCAGGGCATCCTTCCAGGAAATGGGCTGGAAGCCTTTGGCGTTTCCCCGTTTGCTCACCTGTTTCATGGGCTGGGAGACCCGGTAGGGAGCGTAAAGGAATTGGGCCCCGGCGGCTCCCAGAGGGCAAATGCCCCCCTGGTTCACCGGATGTTTGGGGTTTCCCTCCACGTAGATAACGCGGGTCCCGTTGACGAGCCGGGCCTGAATGCCGCATCCGCCCTCGCACAACACGCACACGGAAGACTTTCTCGTGATGGGGCCTCTTTCCGGGGACGGGCGCCATGACCAGTTCTGGCTCCAGATGGCACTGTCATCCATCAATTTCCAGGGAATGGGGGTCAATAAGGAACCGCCCACCGCACCGGCGGCAAACTGTAAGAAAGCTCTCCTCCCGAATTTCATGCCGTTTACCCTCTCATCAGGACTATCTGGTTGGGTCCCAAGGGACCGGGTTTCCCAAGTTCCCGGGGCATTCCGTCCCGGCTACTTGTGGCATATCCCGCAATCGTTGTTGGCGGACTGAGCGGCGTGGCATTCCTCGCACTCGATCATCTTCATGGTGCCCTCGCTGTAGCCGGTCAGACGATTCTCCCGATACGCGGGGAGCTTCTGTTCCTTGGCCACATCTCTGTGGCAGCGTACGCAGGGGACGTTCTTGGCCTTGTGGGCAGCATGGGAGAAAAAGACGTTGTCCGGCTGGTACGCGTAGACGAGCCAGGGGATCTCCCGGTCCTTGGCGATGTACTCCTCTACCAGGATCCGTTCGGATTCCGACTGCCCCAGTTGGGACTCATGACATTCCTTGCACTTGTCCAGCTGGGGAATCCCGGTGTAGGTGCCGTCGGGCCTGAAGGCGTGACAGTCTTCGCATGTGCTGTCCTGGTGGGCCGCATGACTGAAGTTGATGGGCTGGATCCTTTCGGAAAAGAGGAGGGAGGGAAAGACGATCCATCCCACCGCCAGGGCCACGATAAACCCCGAGAAGAAGATGACTAACCCTAAGACACTACTGCCGGAAGAATGCTTTTGCTCTTCTTTCATAGGACTGCCTCGGTTGCGTCACGGTATGGTTGATTGGGTCGGGCGTCCGGCACCCTTGGCCGGCCGCCCCCTCCTAACGACGGTTTTCGCCCTCATTGCGAGGAGTTATGCAAAAACAAATTTTCACAAGGGAGACTCCTCTATTAATCGCATCCCTGGGACCTTGTCAAGAGAAAAGCAAGGAAAGAAAAGCCTGCGGGAAGGCAGGAGCGCCCTGTATCGGGAGGAAACCCAGCAGCTGTGGAGATGGTGGACGGCCATGAAATGTGCATTCCGGATTGCACAAGAGCATTGAGAACGGGATCGAGAGAGCCTGCACCCTCAATTCTGCACGGCCCCACTCATAGGACGGGAATCAACTGAAGTCAACATTTTTTTGATATTCTCAAACTGTGGAAATTCCGGGGGCTTGGCCGTCGGCAAGAGACTGCGCCCGGCCCTCGGGACCCCTGTGAAATCATTTCGAGCGTGCACCTCGGGCGAGTTGAATGTTATGATAACGTCCGGCGCGGACAAGCGGGGCTTGTCCGCGACCTTTTCCCGGCAACCGCCGATGCCCGAACCTCTATCGAGGAATTCCCGTGATGAGCCCTCGGACCCTTCCGGCCTGTTTTCGAGTCATGACCTTCAATCTGCGTTTCGAGAATGATCGGGACGGGGACCATGCCTGGAGCCTCCGCAAGGACTTTGTGGTGGAGGTCGTCAGGGCCTGCAAACCCGCGATTCTGGGCACCCAGGAAGGAACGCCGGGCCAGCTGGATTTTCTCCGGGAGCACTTGCCGGACTACACGATGGCGGCGCCCGATCGGCCCTTTGACCCCACTTGTCAGTATCCGACCCTGTTTTACGAGACCGGAAGGTTTCACCGGGCGGACAGCGGCGAATTCTGGTTGTCCCATACCCCTCCGGTCCATCGCAGCAAGAGCTGGGACAGCGCCTTTCCGCGCATGATGGGTTACGGTTTGCTGGAAGACCGGGAGGTTGGGAAAACCTTCTACGTCTCGGTTACCCACCTGGACCACCTGGGTGCCGAGGCTCGAGTCGGCCAGGCCCGGATGATCGCGGAATGGATTCGTGCCCACCCCGGTCCTCACATTCTCATGGGAGACTTCAACCAGCCACCGGATTCAAGGGTCCACGAGATCTTGACCGACCCCCGGATCGGTCTTCTCGACACGTGGCAGGTTTTGGGAAAAGGGCAGGGCCCGGAGGGGTGGACTCACCATGATTTCCACGGGGTCCCTCACAAATTCCGAATGGACTGGATCCTTGCCGGGCGGTCTTTTGACGTGGTCCGAGCCGAAATTGTGCGGGACCACAAAGACGGCGTCTATCCTTCGGATCACTTTCCCTACTGGGCGGACCTGTGCTGGGCAAGCTAAGATCAGGAGGGACCGGGGGGGTGGTCCCTTGTAGGAGCTCCGGCACCGCCGGGGCACGGCCCTTGAGGTCGGTATCGGACCGGAAACGGTTTTAGAAACAGAATCGGAAACCTTTGGGAGTCGTCATGAAAGAGAGTATACGAGTGGCCCTGGTTCAACCGAAACCCTATCCCGCTTTCGATGATCCCAGGAACCTGGGGCACGCGCTGCTGCTGTTGGAAAAATGCCGGGGGGAATCCCTGGACATGGTGTGTTTTCCCGAATACTTCCCTTTCCAGGGGGAACGTGAGCTGGCGGCGGCGGCAAAAGACCTCAACGCCTACCTTGTGGCCGGACTGGTGGAGTCCGAGGGGGGAAAGCAATACAACACCGCGACCCTCATTGACCGCTCCGGGCACATCCTGGGCAGGCAGCGGAAGCGCAACATCGGGTTGATCGAGCGGGAAGGGCTGGGGATCTCCCCCGGGGATGGGATCTTTCGAGCCTTCACCACGGATTTCGGCAAGATCGGGGTCCCGGTCTGTATCGATTTCTGGGGACAGCCCGAGGCCGGAAAACAACTGGCGGATCAAGGGGTGGAGGTGGTCTTCAACATCAGTATCTTCCCCATTTTGCGAGGGCACTGGAAAGTGGGCGCTTCCGTTCGAGCCTTCGACAATTTCTTCTCCGTGGTGGGAGTGAACACCGCCGACTACAACGCTCTCATCCACGGGAAGCGGATTCACCATCACGGAGGAAAGAGCTTCGTCCTGCAGCCTCCCAAGCTCCTGGACAAAGACGATTTCCGCCGCTGGCTGCGCAGTCTCGACTCGACGGAGAACTGGATCAGCCTCGAGCTCAACGAACTGGAGCAGGTGGCGGTGGCCTCCGTCCATTTGAGCACCACCCGGCGCTTTCGGCGCGAATTCTGGAATCGATTCGGTTTCCAACGCTGAAGCGGATGTCGTCCCGGGGAATTCGGCCATGTCTCCCCTGGGGGTTGGCCGGGACAAAGAAGGGACCCGTGGCTTCGAGGATATGGGGCCTTCGACGCCCCGCCGGGACCTGAACCGGGCATGCCGTCCGGATGCCCCCCGGGAAAACTGCATCCTTTGGTTTTCGTGGAGTACGAAGTATGAAAGAGCTGAAACGCAACATTTACCTGTGCATGAAGACCCTCGATGAGGCCGAGCGAATCTGGGGGGACCGGGTTTCTTGCCTGCGAACGAGGCTGGAAAGGGTTCCGACTGCTCAGGCCCTTCATCGGGTCACCGGGGAGCCCCTGACGGCCCGGCGGTCGGTTCCCCACTATCACGGGGCCGCCATGGACGGGTATGCCGTCAAGGCCCGGGCCACTTACGGCGCCGGGGACGTTCGTCCCATGATCCTGAAGGTGGGGGAGAACGCCTTTCCGGTGGACACGGGGGACCCTTTGCCCGGGGATACCGACGCCGTCATCATGATCGAGCACGTCCAGCCCGTAAAGCAGGACGAGATCGAGATTCGTGCTGCGGCGTTTCCCTGGCAGCATGTGAGGAAGGTCGGGGAGGACATCGTGGCGGGAGAGCTGATCCTGCCCCTCAATCACCTTCTGCGCCCCGTGGACCTGGGGGCTCTGCTTGCCGCCGGGGTCCTCGAAGTCCCCGTCTACGCGAAGCCCAAGGTCTGGATCCAACCTACGGGCACGGAGCTTGTGGCGGCGGAGGAAGCCGCCGAATCGGCCCCTGGGCAAATTGTGGAGTTCAACGGGGTGGTGCTTTCGGGCCTGGTGAGAGAGTGCGGTGGGGAGCCGCTCCTGCAGCCGATCATCGACGACCGGTACCCGGTCCTGCGGGAGCGCATGGAAGCCGCCCTGGCGTCCGAAGCCGACGTCGTGCTCTTCAACGCCGGGTCTTCGGCGGGCACGGAGGACTACACTGCAGCCATCCTGGGGGAGGTGGGGGAGGTCCTTGTCCACGGGGTCACCATGATGCCCGGAAAGCCCACCCTGCTGGGGCTGGCTCGGGGAAAACCGGTGGTGGGAATCCCCGGATATCCCGTTTCCGCACTCTTGGCCTTTGAACAATTCGTCCGCCCCCTGTTGTTCTCCCTGCAAGGGGTGTCGGCTCCCGCCTTTCCGGAAACGGAAGCGATTCTGGGACGCAAATTGCCGTCCCGTTTGGGTCTCGAGGAATTCGTCCGGGTCATCCTGGGGCGGGTCGCGGGGAAGCTCGTTGCCATGCCCCTCCAACGGGGAGCCGGGGTGATCACCTCCCTCACCCGGGCCGACGGGATCCTGCGAATTCCCCAGGAGCTCGAAGGAATGGAGGTGGCCGCCCCCACAAAGGTTCGTCTCCTTCGGTCCCGAGAACAGCTGGACCGGACCCTCATCATGATCGGGAGCCACGACAACACCCTTGACGTGCTGGCCAATGAGTTGAAGAAGCGAGACAGCCGGGTACACCTGTCCTCGAGCACCGTCGGGAGCCTGGGCGGACTCCTGGCCGTCCGCCAGGGGCATTGCCACCTGGCCGGGTCTCATCTCCTGGATACCGTCACCGGGGAGTACAATTTCTCCCACATCGAGCGATATCTCAAAGGGACACCGGTGCGCCTGGTACGATTGGCTGCAAGGACCCAGGGCTTTCTACTGAAGCCCGGAAACCCTAAGGGGATTCGGGGGGTCCGGGACCTGGTTCGCCCGGACGTCACCTTCCTCAATCGGCAGGCGGGATCCGGGACCCGGATCCTCCTGGACTATCTGCTGCAAAAAGAGGACCTGGCTTCCCAGGGGATTGTCGGCTACGATCAGGAAGAATTCACCCACATGGCCGTGGCGGTCAACGTGCTCAGCGGCCGTGCGGACACCGGGATGGCGATTTTCGCCGCAGCCCGAGCCCTGGACCTGGACTTCGTCCCCGTGACCGAGGAACAATACGACCTGGTCATCCCCGAGTCCGAATGGGAGGACCCCAAGATCCGGATGCTCCTGGACATTGTCGTTTCCGGTCCCTTTCGTCGGACGGTGGCCGCCATGGGAGGCTACGACACGGCTCGTTCGGGCGAACTGGTGGGCCGGTGGGACGGTCGGGAATGGTTGTTGCGGGAGCGAACCTGATCCGACATCCGCGCCGGACCGGGATCGGGAACACATCCCGGAATCACAGGGACAACCCCCGGAAGGTACCGGACATGTTCGGACGGAAATGGAGAAGAAACGTTGCTCTCGGCCTTGTCCTCCCGGCACTGCTGCTGGTCCGGAGCCCGGTCGGGTCACAGAGCGGTGAAACGGCGGATCGCCCGAGCGAGGTCGCCCTGCTTCCCCGGGCGAACGGCATCAAGAACCTCATCCGGGTGCCCCTGGTTCGCCAGTCGAAGAATTATACCTGCGGAGTCGCCCCCCTGGAGTCGGTTCTCGGGTATTCCCGTCAGTCCATCCCGGAGGGTAAGTTGGCCGAGAGGCTAAAGACTACGGAGGCCGGGGGGACTCATTATCGGAACATGGTGCGTTTTGCCCGGAATCACGGGTACATGGTTCGCAAGGTTTTGGACATGGCCCTGGAGGACCTCGAGCAATGGATCGACAGGAGAAGACCGGTGATCGTGGTCATCCAGGCCTGGGCCGATCCTCCCGTGGATTATCCCCACGATTGGAACGACGGCCACTACGTGGTGGCGGTCGGTTATGACGACGAAAACTTCTACTTTATGGACCCTTCCACCCCGGGCCATTATGCCTTCATTTCGCGGGTGGAATTTCTCGAACGGTGGCACGACAAGGACGACACCACGGGGGAAGTCTTGAATCGGTTTGGGCTGGTGCTGGAGAAGGACGGCAACCTGTACGATCCGGAGATCGTGACGCGGTTGAAATGATCCATGGCTCGGGGAAGTGCGTCCTATGTCCGCTTGTATGAAAACGGGATCCTGCAGGAACGAGCCCGAATCCTGCGCCGGATGATGGATCGGTGCACCCTGTGCCCGCGCCGTTGCCGAGTCAACCGAAACGAAGGTCGGACGGGGGCGTGCGGAGTGGCGAACGGGCCTACCGTTGCGGCCGTCCATCTGCATCCCTGGGAAGAGCCCCCTCTCTCGGGCACTCGTGGGTCCGGCACCATTTTCTTCTCCGGGTGCACTCTGCGGTGCGTCTTTTGCCAGAACTATCCCATCAGCCAACTGGGGGTGGGACGCATTCTTTCCGTGGAGGAGTTGGGACGCAAAATGCTGGAGCTCCAGGGGAAGGGTGCCCACAATCTGAACCTGGTGACGGCCACCCAGCAGATGCCCTATGTGGTCGAGGCCCTGCTCCATGCCGTTCCACGCGGCCTGTCCCTCCCCTTGGTCCATAATACCGGCGGGTACGAAAGGG
>JARKQW010000336.1 GCA_029974695.1 Syntrophobacteraceae bacterium
GCCGAGGCCCCGACCAAAGAGCGTCGGCGGTGGAGCTTCTGGCGGGGATGAAAAGTGCGGGATATGCCTGCAGCTGAGAATGAATAGGCCGGTGAGCCCATGAAGATCAAATTCGGCATCATGTTCAAGCTTTTCTTATGGTACCTGGTGCTGGTCTCCATCTTCTACGGCACCATTCTCATTCTGTTTTTCCACATCCAGCAGATCATGACCATTTCCGAAAACGTGGCCAACCGGAACTACCGGATCTCTTCGGCTTCCAAGAAGATGATCGACAGCCTGCTCTGGATGGCCGAGAGTGAGAGCAAATATGATCTCTTGAAAAAAGAAGACTACAAGGAGTATTTTGTCGCCGCGCAACGGGAATTTGAGGCCAACCTGACCAAGATCCTGCTGCTGGAGCCATCGGGTGGTGGTGACAACGAACCATGGAAGCAGCTTTATCGGGACTATATGGCACAGTTGCCGGATGCCGGGAAAGGGTCGGTGGAAGAGGATCCGGCCAAAACCCTCTGGATCCCGGAGACCGTCATCAATGACTGGATCAAGATCATCTCCAATGCCCGGGGCGAAAACGAGCAGCAGATCGAGGAACAAATGCTGGTGCTCAACGAGCGCGGCCGGATGGCGGTCCGGTTCGGTTTTGTGGGGCTGGGCTTTTCGATCCTGGTGGGATTGCTGGGAAGCGTCTTCCTGACTCATCCCATGAATCGGCCGTTGCGAGAGTTGCGCCGGGGCATCCGGCCCATCTCCGGCGGCGGCCTGACGGAGCCCATCCGCATCCAGTCGCGGGATGAATTCGGGGAACTGGCCGGAGCCTTTAACGAGATGGCGACCCTGCTGAAACAGGAAGAACAAATGCGCTCGGACTTCATTTCGATGTTGAGTCATGAGATCCGGACGCCGCTCACCTCGATCAGGGAGTCGGTGAACATGATTGCCGAGGAGCTGATGGGACCGATCAACGAGCGGCAGCGGCGGTTTCTGGAGATTGCGGGAGGAGAAATCGAACGGATTTCCGACCTCCTCAGTCACCTGATGCAGGTTTCCCGTCTCGAAGCGGGAGCGCTCAAGATCGACCTGCGTCCTCTCGATCCCGCAGTTTTCACCGCCAATTGCATTTACCGGGTGGGTCCGGCCGCAGAAGCCAAAGGCATAACCATCTCGGCGCAGCTTCCCTCGCAACTGCCTCTGGTCATGGGCGATCCCGACAACCTGCAGCAGGTCCTCCTGAATCTCCTGGGAAACGCCATCAAATTTTCTCCGCCAAACACGGAGGTGGTTGTTGCCGTTACTTCCGCCAGCAGAACGGATGGTCTCGAACTGGAGTTTTCGGTGGCCGACGCCGGTCCGGGTATTCCCGAAGCGGAGCAGCCGCTCGTGTTCCACAAGTACTATCGGTCGGCCGGGGCACGGGATCAGGTTGATGGTGTGGGCCTAGGGCTGAGCATCTCGAAATACATCGTAGAAGCCCACGGGGGCATGATCTGGGTGAAGAGTCGGCTTGGCGAGGGCAGCACCTTCGGGTTCACGCTTCCCGCCCTGGCCAGGGTCGAAGAACCTCGAGACGACAGCGCCATGGGAGAGCATGAGGGTCCCCTTGCCGCCCCTTCATTTCAGGGAAATCCAGGCAAGTCATAAAGGAATGCCTATGCACTGCTTCACACGGTCAGGGGGGCGCCAGCGCTTGTCCCTGATGATCGTCCTGTTTGCCGGAATCGGGATCTTCGGGTGCACCGTCCGGCAGCAACCCGAACCACCCAGGGTGGATGCGCCGGAACAGGAAATCGAATTGCTGACCTGGCGGGAAGGTTTGCAGGCGTTCCGGGAGGGAGACTTCGACAAAGCCCTGGTGCTCTTCGAGATCATCAGCGAAAGTGCGCAACCCGAGGCGCTCAGTCGTAAGGCGTTGTTCGCCCTCGCGGCGACCCGGCTGGTGATGGCGCAGACTCCGGAGGAGTTCGGCCAGGCGCTGGCGACGTGGGAATGTTGGGACCAGCAATTG
>JARKQW010000341.1 GCA_029974695.1 Syntrophobacteraceae bacterium
ATCACCTTCGACACCGGCGGCATCTCCCTGAAGCCCTCCGCCAACCTCGAAGCCATGAAACAGGACATGGCCGGGGCCGCCGCGGTCCTCGGAGCCATGGACGCCATCGGGGCGACCGGCCTCAACAGGCGCGTCGTGGCCATCCTCCCCTGCACGGAGAACATGCCGGGGGGGCGGGCCTACAAACCGGGGGACGTGCTGCGGACCCTGGCGGGCTTGACCGTGGAGGTGATCAGCACGGACGCCGAAGGGCGCCTCGTCCTGTGCGACGCCCTGGCCTATGCCCGGCGATATTCCCCCGCCTTGATCCTCGATATCGCAACCCTCACCGGAGCCTGCATCGTCGCCCTGGGCAAACAGGTCGCAGGAATCATGGGGAATCGGGAATCCCTGGTTCAACGAATTCAGCAAGTGGGGATGGACATCGGCGAGAGGCTCTGGCCCCTGCCCCTCTGGGACCTTTACTTCGACAGCATCAAGAGCGACGTGGCCGACATCAAGAACTTGAGCGACCGAGCTGCTGCGGCCATCATCGGCGGTGTCTTTCTCAACCAGTTCGTCCCCCGGGAAATCCCCTGGATACACCTGGACATCGCAGGGACCGCCTGGTCGGACAAGGAAACGGGAGCGTTCCCCAAGGGACCCACGGGGTTTGGGGTCCGATTGTTCTTTGAGCTGCTTCGACGGTGGGAAGAACTGGGTCTCGAATAGGGCGACGGGCCGGGGAAACCCCGGCAGACCGGAGTTTCCCCAATTCCCGGTTCAAATCCTTATGGGGAGGGAGGACCGGAACTGTGGGTCGGGGAATCGATCTCCTGAGCCTCCCGGCCTCCCAGCCCCTTACTGGACTTCCTGTCCTGGACGAGGTTTTTGCTTCTTTTCTCCGGCCTGGCCCGGGGTTTTGTTTTCCCGTTGGGCACTCGGTTCCCGGGGTTCTCTCGACTCACGCATCTGCTGCCGTTCTTCCCGGCGCTGCTGCCTCAGGTCTTCCCGGGGAGGCTGCTGCTCCCGCTGTCGTGGCTCCTGCACCTGGGGCCGATCCTCCCGACGCTGCGGTCTAGCCTCCGGTGCCGACGGACCCGAATCCTGCCGACGCCGCTCCTCCATCTGCTGCCGTTCTTCCCGGCGCTGCTGCCTCAGGTCTTCCCGGGGAGGCTGCTGCTCCCGCTGTCGTGGCTCCTGCACCTGGGGGCGTTCTTCCCGCTGTCGCCGACGATCCTGCTCGGGTTGGACCTTTTCTTTCTGCGGGGAGCGAAGTTCTTTGGGAGATTGGATTCCCTTTTCCTCCCGGGCTTTCTCGGGGCGATCCTCGGGCGGTCTTCGATCCGGCTTGACCACCTCCGGTTTTCGAGGCCGGTCCTCAGGACCACGGGCCCGCTCCTGCTGCATCTCCCGGGAGGCCCGTTCCTTCTTTTTGAGCTCCCGTTCGTTGAACTTCAGCTCCCCCTTGGGCTTGTTCACTTCGTTCTCGGAAACCAGCTTGTTCGTCACCTTCGGTCGAGCGATCTTGGCCTCCGGGGCGAGTTTTCCCTGCTTGAGGTTGACGGTGCTCTTCTGTAGAGAGGCCGCGTTCACCTTTCCTATCCGCCCGGCGAGATTCCGATTCTTCTCGATTCGATTCACCACGGTCTGGTGAGGCTTCTTCACCACTTTCACATTCGTGAAATGGTACCTCTGCCTGTCGACGTTGTAGTTCTTAATCACGGTCTGGTTCACCACGGGGGCGGGGCGGTAGTGGTTGATGATCACGGTCTTATTGATGTTCTTGATGCGCACGTTGGTGTAGCTGCGCACGCCCCAGAAATTGGACTGGTTCACCACCACGGCGTGGTTCAGATAACGATACCCTCCCAAGTTGATATGGATGTTGGCGAGGCCCACGTTGGCCACCACCATGGACCGGGGCCCCCACCAGCGATGGGAGTAGTAGGGTTCGAAGGGGGCCAGGGGGACCCACCCGACCTCCGCACCCGAGTGGATCCACGCCACCCGCCCCGGGTACCAGCCATACCCGACGTTCAGGAGGGGCACGGCCGCCACCCTCACCACGGGGGGGGCCCAGTACCACCTGCGGGCGGTTTCCACGTATACCCAGTTGCCGTAATGGTGCGTCACGTACCCGAAGGGTTCGTCGGGCACCCAGCAGTTGTCTTCCTGCCACACGGTCCAGCGCCCCACCGTAAAGGGAGCCCAGTCGGCATGCACGTGGACCGGTCGCCAGAAATAGCGGGCCTGTCCCTCGTACTCGACCCTTTCCCAGCTTCCGTTCTCCTCCAGGGCATACGCTTCCCGGTGGAGTCCCTCGGGGAGGTACCGGACCGATTCTCCCCGGGTTTGGAGCTTCCTGTCCCAGAAGCCCTCTCGGTCGAGGTTCCAGTCGTCCCAATCGGCGTCCACGTCCCCCTTTCCCGAGGTCACCTGCCTGCCGTCGGAGATGAGGGAGGAAGACCCTGCCAGGACTTCGAATCTGCTCCCGTCGGATTCGATGACAAAGTCCACCCGGCCTCTCAGCCCGATGACCTCCACCGACTCGTCGCCTACGTAGAGGTCAAAGGTCGTCTTTTCAGGGGCAAGGACATATCCGAAAGGAGTCGTGGCCTTGATCAGTCCCCGGGAGCTGTTGTTGTACAGGCGGGCCAGCCCCGAAGCCACATCCACCTCCGTAACGTCGTCCTCGAGAGCGATCATCTGGACCTGGGTATCCCCGCCGATCCGCAGAAGGGTACCGTTGGGCATGAGGATCTCCCCCTTGGTCTCCGGGTCCGAATACAGGGCGTCGTCGATCCCGAAAGGTGCGTCTTTTACCGTCGCCACCCAGTCCTTCTCTTCGGGAACAAACCGGAGGATCTGCCCCCCGTCGATATGGGAGATGCGCCCCACCAGCACCCCTTCCCCCTCGGAAGGTTTGGGCTGGGCGGAAACCGGCGGCACAGCCCCCACCAGAAAGACCAGGCTCATCAAAATACTCGCGGTCAGCCGTCGATATTGCCTCATCGAGTCACTCCTCTTCGTCATTGCTCAAAACGTCCTCTGTGATCTTCGTTTCGTAAAGTTTTCCGCCGGGCGCTCCCGGGGGGGACGGAACCGGCGAAGCCGTTCTCTCTTCTCGACCTTCTCTCACATTCCTTGGCTCCTTTGCGCTCTGATCGGCGGTTGGGGAGAAGCTTCGGGTCCCACCGCTCCCATGATGCGGGGACTCCGAGGCCCTACCGGACGAGCAATAACCGTTCCACAGAAGAAAAACCGAAACATCAGGTACTTGGATTATTGTTGGACCCTGCCCCTTCTCCATCGAGTACCATTTCTGCACATCGAGTTACCATTATGTGCACCGTTTGGGACCCCGGCTCATTTCGATCCCCTATGGATGGTGACGAGCCCGAAAAAGTCGACACGGGCCGGCGGTCCGTGCCGAGGATGCCTCAACCCCTTGGCGGGGTCGGGAAGCCCGCCGCTTGACTGCAGGTCGCGGTGCCGGTTTTCCATTTGAAGGTGGACAGATTCATGGGAAAGAAGGTAAAGATAGGCTTCGCGGGCTCCCGGGAGTGCCTGCGCGCCCTGCCGGCGGATCAGGTCCTCCGGGCCTTTCTTCCGGATTCCGACCCGCACCGTAATCCGCAACGGAGGCTTTGGGCGTGGGTCGTGACCTTGCCGGTGCGAGGCAGAGGGTCCAATTTTGTGGTGGAGGTGTATGGGATTGTCAACGAATTCTAGAGAGGAGGAGTCTTGATGAAGGTTTTTCGTTTATCCCCGGTTCTTTTGCTTTTGGTTTTTCTCGCGTCCTGTTCCTTGAAGCCCGCCTGGGATTTGACCGGCAAATGGGAAAAGGTCGATGGAAAGGAAACCCTTGAATTTGCCCAGAAGGGCGTGGTCGTTCTCTCGAGTGGAAGCACGACCCTGACCAGCACGTACAAGATGGCCGATGCCAAGCACCTGCAGATCGAGGTGGGGAGCTTCGGGCCGCTGGTCTTCGAAATCCAGCTCGCGGGAAACGACCTGGTCCTGAAGGGAGCCTCCGGCCAGGAACTCAAGTTCAAGAAGGTTCTGCCTCAACCTCCAGCCAAAGCACAAGCTCAAGCACAGGCACAACCTCCGGCCAAAGCCCCGGCCCAACCCCCGGCTCAAGCTCAGCCCCAGGGCCAGGGTCATGCCCAGGCGTCCAAGCCGACCGCAAAGTGATTCCAACCCGTTTGCCGAATCGATCCGGGCTGCATCCCCTCCCATTGGCACCATCGAGGTTCGAGGAGGGGATGCCGACCGGTCGGGACCTTAGAAGGCCGCACTGAGACGAATCCCGCCGAAGACATGAGTATCCTCTCCGTCCCAGGAGACCGTTTCGATCTCTCTGCGGGCACCGTCCGAAAGGGGGAAGGACACCCCAACCCGGGGAGACACGGTGAAGTACTTGCCCAGAGGGATGTTTAGGGCCCCAAAGACCTGGCCTGCGTGGAATTCCGAATAGTTCGAGTCTTCCAGGACCAGGTATCCCAGGCTGGCTCCCAGATCCAGGCTCAGGCCGTAACAGGGCAGGGGGAAGTTCTTCGAGAGGTCCATCTGCACCCACCATCCCGGGGAATGGGATACCTCCCGATAGCCGGTGACCCCGACCGTGACCCAGGGAAAGGCGTAGGAAACCCCTCCAAAGACTTCGACGGAATCGTACCGCGAATTCACCAGGGAGTAATAGATCCCGCCCACGGTTGCATTGAATCCCTTGAACAGCTCCCGGGCGTACGAGAAGGTGAAGTCCGTTTCGTTCCAGCGCGCCCCCTTGTTGGGGAGGGCTTCATCCGTATCGAAGTTGCCCCACAGGTTTAGGGAAAATCCCTTGTAGGAAACCGTTGCCGACGGCTGAAGGACAGCACTGTCGCTGCTCAGGGCGTATCCGCGCCAGAGGTACTGGCTGAGGACGTCCACGGAAAGGTTGACGGTGGGTTTGTCTTCTTTGGCCTCTTCCCCGGCATGAGCCGGGAGGACCGGTCCGGACAGGATGAACGTGAGGACGACAATGGCTGTGGCTTTTCCGTAAGTTTTCATCATCGATTTTCCCTTTCCCCTTCTTGAATGGATTCTTGCTCGGAGACGACCGTTCCCGGTACCTCCCGGTATCCCCCCTAGAGCACAAATTGGGCCAGGGGGCCTCATGAAGACGGAAACCGACCCGGTCCGGCAGGAGCGGTGTCCCTCTATTTGCGCATCGGGCAAGGGGTTACGTCCTTGATCGACGGAGGGAAAAAGGAGGATTGTCGGGGAGAAAATACCCAGCCTACCATGAGAAAAAACAACAGCTTTTGAAACAATTTTGTCCCTTTTGCCTCTCTTATGGGACCCTAGTCACACATTTCCGGTCTCCGTATTCTCGGGTCGATCCCGGCCCGGGGTTCCCTTGGACATTTTCCCTGCCGGGTGTTATTTTCCCCGGGGTTGCCGGCAGGAGGACGGGCACGTCCCTCGGGTGGCGGGGAACGGCCCCACACCTTAGACCGGAGTACCCCTACCCCCCAGGGAGGAAGGATCGGGACCATGCATGAAGAAACGTTGTTGGACAGGCTGGGCCGTGAGCTCATCGAGTCCTGGCAGGTCGTCGCCGCGGGGAACGGCTTTCTCGTCACCACGGATTGGCGTTTGCCCAATGACGAACTCATCGAGATTCACGTGAGGAACGTGGGAGACCGCAAGGACCTCTTCGTGGTTACGGACGGGGGGGAGGTGGTCAACGTCCTGTTTTCCCACGGCTTCGACCTGACCGGGGATCGCGGCGCCATGAGGATGGCCGCTCGGTCGGCCGAACGATACGGAGTGAAGATCGTGGACGGTCAAATGGTGAAGGGAGCGGGGGAAGAGGACCTGCACCGGGCCGTCCGCAAGGTCTTGGAAGCGGTGAAGGAGGTCTCCTGCATGCTGTGGCACCACCTCGACCCCCCGGACCAGGTCCATTGAACGAAGGGGGGTCCCGGCCCCCCGAGAATTCCCGTCTCCCCGGGACCCTGTTTTTCCTTCCGGTATCGCCCTCTTCCCTGAGCCCGCCTCATTCGAGATCCAAAAAACCTTAAAGCTTTCTCCCGAATTCGACGATGTAGTCTGCGTAAGGCATCGACAATCTTCGCAGGAGAAAGAGATGGGAATCAGCGTCAGTGGACTTTCGAGCAGCTTCGATTGGCAAAACCTGGTCGATCAGTTGCGCCAGGTGGAGAACTCCCGGTTGCAGACGCTCTCCACCCAGCAGAGCGCCCTGAAGAAAAAGCTTTCGGCGTGGTCCGATTTCGAGTCCCTGCTTTCCAAGCTGAAATCCTCGGCGTTCGCTCTTCGGAACACGGATGCCCTCAATTACTTTTCGGCTTCGACCACCTCCTCCTCTTCCACCGTCACCGCCGATTCGCTCCTGAGCGTCACCGCATCGACCAGTGCCGCCAAAGGCACCTATCAGGTGAAGGTGATCAACAAGGCCCAGGCGGAAAAGCTCAGCTCCGCGACCTTTTCGTCCAAGACGTCCGCCCTGGGCATGGAAGGCACCTTCTTGGTCAACGGCAAGGCGGTGAACGTCACGGCCGGCGACACCCTCGAGAACATTCGAACCAAGATCAACCAGGCGAACACCGGCGACGGGGCCTCCGGCGTGGTTGGGAGCATCATTCAGGAGTCTTCCAACGCGTACCGTCTCGTTCTCACCAGCGAGGTGGAGGGGGCTCGGGGAATCGGCCTGGTCAACGGATCCAGTGGAGACATTCTCTCGAGCCTGGGCTTCAACAGTGCGGGCACGACCCTCAAGAACCCGGTGGTGGGGGGTGCCTCCAGCGATCGGTTCTCGAGCTCTTCCTCCTCGGTGGAGGCTCTCCTGGGCATCGCATCCCACGATTTGTCCGGTACGGTTGTCATCAACGGGACGTCCGTAGCCGTCGATCTTTCCGACTCTCTTTCCACCATCAAGGACAACCTCAACGCGGCCTTCAGCGCCGCTGGAAACCGCGCCACGGCCCGCCTGGTTTCGGAAACCGAAGGGGCGAATACGTATTACCGGTTGGAAATCGAGGGGATGACCGGGTGGACGGATGAGAACAACGTGTTGCAGGCCTTGGGATTTGTGGAAGGAAAGAGGGAAAACGTCGTGGGGGTTACCGGCGGGGTCGCCAACACCACGGACGGCTCCACGGCCATTACGAGCAGCACTCGATTCGAGGACATCTACGGGTATCTGAACCCGGACCCCGCCAACGATTCCATCACCATCTCCGGCAAGAAACACGACGGGACCTCGGTCTCCACCACTTTCAACCTGTTCAACCCCGACACCAGTTCGAAGACGGTGGGGGAGCTGCTCACGGAAATCCAGACTGCTTTCGGCAACGTGACGGCATCGGTCACGGCCGACGGCAAGATCCAGGTGGTGGACAACGAAGGCGGGTCCAGCCGGCTTTCGGTAGACCTGGCGGCGTCGCTTCACGGTACCAACCCGGGCAGCTTGAGCTTCGGCACCTTCACGGAAGTGGGGACCGTCCGCCAATATGTGCTTCAGGAGGGTCGGGACGCATCCTTCACCATCGACGGTGTAGCCATGACCAGCTCGTCCAACACCGTCACCTCCGCCATCCCGGGCGTAACCCTGAAACTCGCCGGGGAGAGCGCCGACACCACCGTGACCCTGGACATCGACCTGGATTACGACAAGATCAAGGCACAGATCCAGTCCTTTGTGGATGCCTACAATGAGGTGGTGAAGTTCATCAAGACCCAGACCAGCTACAACAGCGAAACCAAAACGACCGGGGGGGTTCTCTTCGGAGACAATCAGCTCAAGGCGATGCGGACCAGCATTCAGTCGACGTTGATCGCAGAGGTGTTTGGGACCTCCAACCTGAAGGCCCTCAGCGACATCGGAATCACCACGGACAGATCCACCGCTCTCAGCCTGGACACCAAGGTGTTGCAGGAGAAGCTCGAGACCAATTTCGACGACGTGGTGAGACTCTTCGCCCGAAGCGGATCGAGCCAAAACACCAGTCTCGAGTACTTCTACAGCACCCGGGACACCCAGGCGGGCACCTACGCCGTCCACATCGACCAGGCGGCCACCAAGGCTTCCATCGAGGGCTCCGGGATCGATTGGGGTGCAGGATACACGGGGAGCACCGGCGATACCCTTACCGTCAAGGACGCCGCCACGGGCAAGTCCATCACCAAGAGCTTCACCGCGGGCGAAAGCCTGGGCGACATCGTCAATACGTTGAATTCCCTGTTCGACAATGCAGGGATCGCCATCAGCGCCTCCGTCAATGCCTCGAACCAACTGCAGTTGAGCCAGGACAACTACGGAAGCGGCAAGACCATTACCCTGACCTATGAAGGCGGAACAAAAGCCGCCCTGGGCCTCTCCATAGACAGCGCCGACGGCACCAACGTGGCGGGGACCATCGGGGGGGTTGCCGCCCAGGGTACCGGCCAGATCCTCAAGATTACGAACACAACCTCCGCGGCCTACGGTCTCCAGATCCGCTACACCGGGACCTCTACGGGAGACGTGGGCGACTTCACCTTCACCAGCGGGGTGGCAAACCAGCTCGAGAAACAACTCTACCAGTGGATGGATTCCGTTTCGGGTTCCTTGACCATTCACAAGAACAGCATCCAGTCCAAGATCGACCGGTATGATGATCGCATCGCATCCACCGAAGAGCTCATCGACACCAAGATGGCGATGCTGACCAAGCAGTTTCAGAATATGGAGTCGGCCATATCCAAGCTGCAGTCCGTTCAGAGCTACATCAGCAGCTTGCTGGGATAGTCAGGGAGGGTGTAGCGACCCGGGCCGCGCAACGGCGGCCTTGACGAAGGAGGTAAGGAATCATGTATTACAGCGATGCAGTGAACAGCTACCAGAAGACAAGAGTCGAAACCGTGGACGACCTGAAGCTGGTGATCATGTGCTACGACGCCACCATCCGGGACCTGGAAGATGCCAAGAAGCTGCACCAGGGCCAGGCCATGGTGGCCACCTACGAGAAGATTCGCCACGCCCAGGACATCATCACCGAACTGCTGGTCGGTCTCGACTACGACCGAGGGGGCGTCATTGCTCAGAACCTCAGCAAGCTCTACAACTTCCTCCTTCGACAACTCGTCGGCATCAACAGCCGCAAAGACACCGCCATGTATGACCATCTCATTCGAATTCTCTCGGAATTGAGGAGCGCTTGGGAGCAGGTGCGTCTCAATTCTCTGAGAGAGGTACCCGTACCGACCCCTGCCCCTGCAAGGGCCTGGGGGGTTTCCGCATGATCTTTGGGGCCCTGTCGCGTTTGAGGCCTGCAGAACCAGCAGAACCAATCGTCACCCATCCACGGAGAGAGAAAAGAAGGACCCTTTTTCAAACCGGCGGTCCCCAGGAAACCCTAGGGAGAAAGTATATGGCGGATGCCCGAGCCTCCTGCGTGCGTGCCCTTCTGATCCAGTTGATCAAGTACACGGAACAGCTTGCCCGATGCGAGGACGACCCCGGGGTGGACGTCGGCGTGCTTGCCGACGCGTGCTACCAAAGACTGGCAATGCTTCAGGTCCTTACCCGGGAGGGGCTCCCGGCGGACTGCCGGGCAGAGGAACGCGCCGCGGAGGAGCACCCGACCATTCGGGAACTCATGCGCACCCTTCGGAACCGGACCCGCGGGTGCCTGGGCGCGATGGAGCGATCCCGGGACCGCATCGGGAAGGAGCTGGACTCGGACCGACAGGTTCGCCGAGCGATCCAGGCCTACCGGGGGAAGTAACTCCGGGGAGCTCTTCCGATTTCCAGGGGGGCAACGGCCCGTCGGGCATCCGCCGTGCTGGAACGCCGCGTTTCGGTGGGTACCTTCGAGTCGGCCTTTTCATCCTACCGGACCCGAAGGGGTTCGATCGCCTTTCCTGTTCCACCCCTTAAAAACCAAGACCCCGGACCCAACCGAGACCCGTAAACGACCGCCCTTCAGGACCCGGCCGTCGTGTTGCGTTGGAAATCTCTCCGGTCGGACCTCACTCGGAAGAAGGCGGGGAAGGCCGGGCGGCGGGGTCGGCTCCGCTAATGTAGCGGGAAAGCTCCCGGGCGTCGATGGTCCATTGGTAACCGATCTTCAACAGGGAGTTGAACAACAGAGGGCCGCATTGGTGGGGTCGAATGACGGCATGATTCCGGTCGAAGGAAACCATGACCAGGACCACCAGGTCGTCCCAGTTGTCCAGTCGTATGGTTTCGCCCTTTTCCCGGGGAATCTTGTATTGGAATCCCAGGGCTTCGGGGGCACAGACCACGAAAGCCACGGCGGGTTCGTCCACGGCCTGGAGCCACTGGAAAGGACCTTTTCCGTGTTCCAGGAGGACATATCTTTTTAGGGTCTCGAATCCCGGAATCCCCCACGGAAACCGGATGAGGGTCGACTCATCCAACTCGAGGGGTCCGAACCGGGTGGTTTCAATTCTCATAGAATCCGCCTCGAATGAGAGGGTCAAGATTCCCCCAGGGGGGTCTCCGGATTTCCTTCTTTCTCCAGCATTGCCAGCATGTCGTCAAGGTCCCCGGTTTTCATGCGAGCGGCCCGCAGATTGTCTTCCTGTATCTTTTGATACAACTCTTCCCGGTAGACGGGAATATGACGAGGACTGCGGATACCGATCTTGACCTTGTTCTGGTCAATGGCCGTGACAACCACTTCGATGTCGTCACAGATCCGGATGGACTCCCCCACTCTTCTTGTGAGCACCAGCATAGACCCTCACCCGCATCGAGGCATCCCGTTCCTAGGACTGAGACCCGGCTAGAGGAGTCATGCTACCAAATCCGGAGCAACTGCGAAAGGGCTTTCCGACGAGGGTCGTCCCCGGGAGGCAGGAGGTCCGATTCCCGGACTCGCCGGTACGTCGAGGCTTCCTGAAGAAACCTCGTTCTTCAGGAGGACAGAAATCTCCTGGTCTCTCCCAGCCGATCCACGAGGTCGGCGCAAAAGCGCTCGATCATCCGCGGGGTGATTCCCATCTCGATGCATACGTCGTCTTCGTTGGGCTGCATGAGGCCGTCCACCCCGCATCCAATTCCCATGGCGGAAGCCATCCGGTCGCAAAGGTATACGAGGGACACCAGCTGCTGGTGAACAAGGGCCTGTCGAGGCTGGTGGTGAAACCCAATGGCCGTGACAACGGGGGAAGGAAGTCTCCAACGCAGGGCAATCCGTTCTCCCAGTTGTTGGTGGTCGATTCCCAGAACCTCCCTTTCCGCATCCAGAAAGCCTTTCTTCTTTTCCCCGACCAGGGCCATGATGGATTCGAAATACGCGCCCACAAAGTGATGGAGAATGGTCTTTCCAATGTCGTGAAGGATGGCTGCCGTAAAGGCCGTCGTTTTCTCCGGCCACCCCAGGTGTTCCGCCACGATTTCCGTCATGAGGGCCGTGGCGATGGAATGTTCCCAGAGCTCTCCTTCCCGCAGGTCGTACCCCGGCGCTTCCCCCATGAAATAAGTCGAGGAACAGGCGGCCGTCACGACCTGGACCAACCGTTGTTGTCCCAGGAGAACAATGGCGTCTCTCAGGGAGGTGATCTTTTGTCCCCGGCTGAAACTGGGACTCCTACTAAGGACCAGGACCTTGGCCGTAATAACGGGATCGAAGCGGATCACCGCTTCGATTTCGGCCACGGGAGCCATTCGTTCCACCAATGGCATGACCTTCCATACGACTTCCGGAAAGGGAGGCAATTTCTGCGCCGCGCCAACGGCATCCCGGAGAGGGCTGGACAGCTCGATCTTGCTCATTGTTCAATCCTGCCTGAAGGACAAACCGCGTTCGCTTCCATACAGCAAGCCTATCGAAAAGCCGGCCGAATAACTTGAATATTTTTTCCCCAGCCGCTATCCTCGCCGAGGAGTCTTTCCCGGGAAAGTCCCGGTACGAAGTCGGCCACAAGGCCCGGAACGGTCGCGCCCATGAACCCTCGATCCCCCAACGCTTCCGACGAGGATTTCGCCCTTTTGGGCTTGAAACCCGGAGCTTCTCCCGCTCAAATCAAGCAAGCCTACCGGGAATTGGCCAAGAAATGGCACCCGGATTACTTTCAGCAAGAGCGCCCCGGGGATAGGCGAAGGGCCGAAGAACGATTCAAAGACATTACGGCTGCCTATCGGCGGCTTTCCCGGCAATGGAAAGCTTTCTCCGAGAAAACGGAGACGGACGTTTCGGGGGGGAGCGGGGCGAAGAGGCGGACCCGGGCGACTCCCGGCGGATCCGCCACCCGGGCGGGAATTTGGGGAAGTTGGCCGGCCCGGTTTCTCCGATCCACAGGCCCCTCCGGCCAAGAGCCGCCGGCAGTCAAAACCTCCCGGGCAATCCGGGTCGGCATCGGCTGCATCCTTTTGGCGGCTTGCGCCGCCTGGGTGATTTCCCGTTGGTGGCCCATGGAAAGCCGCGTCTTGCGCCTCACCGACCTGGGCCCGCCTCCCGTGGAAGCCCCTTCCCCTCCCCCGGCGCACCCGTTCCCGTCTCGAGGCCACGGTGCGGAACCCGTTCCCGTGCCTCCTTTCCTGCCCGAAGCCGTTCCGGACACGGCGGCCCCCGCTGCGGAATCCGGGCCTCTCCCCCCCGAGTCTTCCTCTTCCCGGGAAGAGCCCCCGCCGTTCTTCACCCTGGGATCTTCCCGGGAAGAGGTCCTCAGGGTCCAGGGACCGCCTACCAGAATTCACGGTCAGACCTGGGTGTACAACCTGTCGGAAGTGCATTTCAAGGAAGGTCATGTCTCTCGCTACGACAACTTCGACGGGTCCCTCAAAGTGCACCTGCCCCCTTCCGCCCACCCCCCGGGCCAACCTCCTCACTTCTTCTCTCTGGGGTCCTCGCGCAACGAGGTGCTCACCGTTCAGGGGACCCCGACTCGTGTCCACGGGAATCGATGGTACTACGGCTTCAGTGAGGTGAGGTTCAGGAATGATCACGTGGAAGGATACGACAACTACTTCGGGAACCTCTACGTGCGTCTTCTGCCATCGGATCCCCTCCCGGAAGGACATCGCCGGGAATCGTTCACCGTCGGGGCCAGCGCCGACGAGGTCCTCGCCGTCCAGGGCACCCCCACCAGCATCCAGGGAAACACCTGGTTCTACGAACTGTCCAGCGTGCTTTTCCGGGAGGGCAAGGTCCAATACGTCAACAACGTCGGCGGGAACCTCCGCTACGTCCCTCCTGCGGAAAATTCTTGGAAGGAAAAAGGATCGGGCTGACCGGTCGCCGAGCGGAGTTTAAGCGGCCAGGGGGATGACGTAGAAGAGAACCGCGAAGAAGTGCAGCACGCTTCCGGCCAGTACAAAGACGTGCCAGACGGCGTGGTGGTAGGGCAAACGGTGCCACGTATAGAAGAGACTGCCCAAAGTGTACGCCAGGCCTCCCGCCAGGAGCAGGATCAGCCCTCCCAAGGCCACGGATTCCAGGAGGGGCTTGGCGGCAACGACGACGAGCCAGCCCATGGCCACATAGGGCACAACGGCGAACACCGCCCGGCGACGAATCAGGACACCCTGCAGGGCGATGCCCAGGACGGCCAGCCCCCAAACAAGCCCGAAGAGGGACCAACCCCAGGGACCGCGCAGGTTCACCAGGGTGAAGGGGGTGTAGGTGCCCGCGATGAGCAAGAAGATGGCGCCGTGGTCCAGGACGCGCAGAACGGCTTTGGCCCGGGGCTGTGGGACACTGTGGTAGAGAGTGGACGCCGTGTAGAGGAGGATTTGGGTGGTGCCGTAAATGCTGCACCCGACCACGTGCCAAGCAGTTCCGAAAACGCTGGCGAAAGCCGTGAGCACGGCCAGACCCGCGATGGAAAATACGACCCCCACGCCATGGGTGATGCTGTTGGCGATTTCTTCCCCCGGACTGTAAGTGCGCAACGGGATTCTCGAGTTCATACGCCTTCCAAACCGCACCGAAACGGCAAACCTGCAACGAATTGATCCGGATTCTCCCCATCTCCTGTTTGCCGGTGCGTGGACCTCCACCAGCCCCCCCGACCCCCGGCGATCCGGCCGAGATGTCGCTTCTTAGCCCACCATACAGGACTCCGTCAAGGAAACGAGCGTCCCCGGCGCACGGGACGCCGGGGGCAGGGATCGGGCGGTTCCCGTAAGTGGATAGACTTCTTGATCTTTTCTTCTCCGGGGATGGCCGCGGGGATGACGCCGAAGGCCTTGTCGAGATGGATGGACAGGTCTACGACGAAATCAAAACGGTCTTGCCGTCGATCTTGTCGACCCTTTGGGTCCCTCAAATGCACGGAGACCTTCTTTGCCTTCCGGACCCCCAAAGGATCCGGTCGGAGAACGCTTCCTATAAGTTCCAACGAGTCTTGTGAAAAAAGGAAATATCATCTTTTCCCCCTCCGGTGGGTCCCCGACTGCCTTAAGGGTGGCGGGTACCAAGGAATGCCGTTCGGTCCAGAACACACTTGTCGTCCTCACGAGGTCCCTCTTATGGGACCGGCGCCTGGGGATTTCCCATGCTCCATGCCTGAGGCGGCCGACGTGGATCTCACGGTGGAGGAATACCGCCGAATGAAGGCCGCAAGCACCCCGGTTCGCTGAGGACGGGCCGGTCCGGGGAGGTGGGACCGGGTGTCGACTCCAAAGATCTTGTTGACCGTCGGGGGAGAAGTTGTTATTTGAAGACCGCCGAAACGGGAGCATCGTCCGCTCCCTTAACTATTTCAAGAAGATGCAGGTCGCGTTTCGGTGAGTGCACGGAAGCCCTCATATCGGGCCTTCCCGCGGGGCCGCGCCGACCAACGGCCGGAAACACGTCGGGCTACGGCTCGAGGACGAGCAACCCGGGAAGCCGGTAACGGGGACGCCCGGCGCTTATCGGTCGGTCTTTTCTCCGTGAGCCATACCTTCAGGACACAACAGATCCTCGAATGAAACTGCTGCTGCAATGCATTCACGCATGGACGGCCTGGGCATTGTCCCGACCGCTTCTTGTTTTTGGACTTTCCGCCGTCTCGGCCATCCTGTTCTTTGTCCTCTCCCTCACCCACCTCGACATGGAGACGGACCAGCTCGAGCTCATTTCCACCAACCATCCCCTAATCGCCCTCCAGGAAAAGCTGGATCCTTTCAACTTCGAAGACCAGACCACCTTCACGGTGGTGGTGGAGGCGCCTACGCCCCGGGAGGCCATCGACTACGTCAAGGCGATGGTCCCCCGCATCCGTGAGGACCGGAAGAATTTCCGGGATGTTTTTTACCGCATCGAACCTCGACAATTTCGGCAGTGGGCGTTTCTATATCTCGAAAAAGACGACCTGCTAAAGATTCGCGACGCCCTGGCGGAAAACGCCCCTCTCATCGACGGCCTGGCCCGGGACCCCGAGGTCCTGGCCTTCTTCCGGCTCATCAACCGGGAGATGAGCACCCGCATGGTGGGCGAACTCTTCACGGGGTTTCTGGACAATCCTTCCCCCACGGAAGGCTCCGACGGAGGCGGCAAGCCCGTGGACCTGGCCTTTCTCATTCAGGCACTGGAAGGACTGTCGGGCTTCCTCAAGGGCGCCTCCCCCTACGTTTCCCCCTGGGGAAACTTTTTCCACAACGGATACCGGGACCTGGAACAGGAGGGCTATTTCTGGGAGGGCGACAAGCGTTACCTGGTATTCTTCGTGGTGCCCCAAAAGGAGGAAGAACGGTTCAACAACACCCAGACGGCCATGGATCAGCTGCGTCGGATGATTCGAGAGGCCCGTTCGGAGTTTCCCGACGTTCAGGCGGGGGTCACGGGCCAGGAAGCCCTCAACAACGACGAGATGGAGACCGCCCTGGGGGACATGAACCGGGCGACCTGGTTTTCCCTGGCGGGCGTCTGGGCCCTGATGCTGGTGTTCCTGCGCAGCGTGCGCCGGTCCGTGGCGAAGATGGTCTCGGTGTGTATCGGACTTGCCTGGACCTTCGGGTTTGCGGCCCTTTCCATCGGGCACCTCAATATCTTGTCCCTGGTGTTTGCACCTCTCCTGATCGGGCTGGGGGACGACTTCGGCGTTCACTGGTACAGCCGCTACGAGGAGGAAGAAAGAAACGGGAGCGGAAACGTCGGGGAGAGCATCCAGCGGGTCATGGACCGGTCAGGCCCTGCGATCGTGGTGGCGGGATTGGGCATATCCCTGTCTTTCCTGCCTTTCGTCCTGACGGGCTTTCGAGGCCTGGTGGAACTGGGAATCATCGCCGGGGTGGGAATTCTGCTCATCCTTCTGGCGACCTTCGTGGTGCTTCCAACCCTGACCCCCATCCTGGGCGGGCGTTTGCGGCCCGGGACGAATTCCGCCCCCCAAGAACCGGGTCCCAGGGACCTGATTCGGTTTTCTCCCACAACGGCCCGTTGGGTCCTGCTGGGGGTGGCGGCGGTCAGCGTCCTTGCCCTGGTGAGCGGCCGCCGGGTGGGTTTTGACCTCAATCCCCTGCGTCTCCAGTCCGTCCGTGCGGAATCCGTGATCTGGGAGAAGCGCCTCGTGGAAGGGGCCCAGAGATCCATTCTTTCGGCGGCCGTCTTTGCCCATTCTCCCCAGGAGGTACTGGAGAAGTCCCGGGCATTGGAGAAGCTTCCCTCGGTCTCCGAAGTCGAGAATGTTTTCAGTTTTCTCCCCCTGAACCAGGAAGAAAAGGTCCCCCTGGTCCGCTCCGTCCTGGCGGATTTTCCCGAAATTCAAACCGGGCAAGGGACGGACGATCCCGCAGACATCCCGGCCCTGGTGGAAGTCATGGAGCGAATTCGCTTCAAGATGCGGGACGAAAACGCGGCGGAATGGGGGGCCGAGGATGCGACTCTCCAGCAGTTGGCCCGGGCTCGGAGCCTCACGGGCCAAATCATCGCGGAGCTGCGAACCGGCAACCCGGAGGTCCTCGATCGACTGAAAGCCTATCGCGGCCTCTTCACCCGGGACCTGGCGGACCAGTGGCAACTGCTCAAGGAAACGGCTTCGGTTTCCCCTATGGAGGTCAAGGACCTTCCCCGGGAGCTGCGATCCAAGTTTCTCCGCGACGATCTTTACGTGATCCGCGTCTACCCCAGGGAATCCGTGTGGGACGAAGGAGCCTTGGGACGGTTTGTTCAGGATTTGCAGAGCGTGGACCGGCAGGCGGTGGGCGATCCCGTCTCCCTGTACGTCTTTGCCCAGGCCTTCAAGAAGGCCTGCATCGATGCGTCCCTGTATGCCGTGCTGGCCATTTGCGCCCTGCTGTTGTTCCTTTTCCGACACGTGGGATATACGCTCCTGGCCTGGATTCCCCTCGCCGTCGGGATGCTTTGGACGGTGGGGATCATGGGCTGGTGGGGAACGGATTTCAACCTGGCCAACAGCATCTTCATGCCCCTGGTGGTGGGGGCCGGGGTCGAATACGGAATCATCATCCTGCAGCGATGGCGGGAAGGGAAAATTCTCCCGGGGCATCTGCCGTTGAGCACGGGAAAGGGGATCATCCTGGCCGCCCTGACCACCACCGTGGGCTTCGGGAGCCTCATGATCTCCGATCACCAGGGAATTTTCAGCCTGGGTTTTGTGGCGGCGGTGGGAAGCCTGTGCGTTCTGGTGGCCGCGGTCGTGGTGGTGCCCGCCGTGTTGGCTCTCATGCCCCGACCAGACCCTTCCTCCTGACGTTTCGATTCATTGATTGGCCTGTAGAAAGCTTGCCAGGCTGGCGGAATCCTCCACGTTGAGGACCTTGACGGTTCGGTCGATCCGTCGCATCAGGCCCCTCAAGACCTTCTTGGGACCCACTTCCACGAAATTCCGACGACCGAAGCTCACCAGGCGCTCCATGGACTGTTTCCACAATACGGGGCGGCAGATCTGCTCGATGAGCCGTTCCGGTGCGTCTTTGGCCGCCTGCAGGGGCAGGGAATCCACGTTGTGGAGGATGGGAATCTGCGGCTCCCGAAACGTGCATTCCCGCACGACGGGCTCGAAGCGCTCCCGGGCGTAGGCCATGCACCGGCTGTGCCAGGGTCCGCTGACATTGAGCTTGATGCATTTCTGGGCCCCCACCTCGGTGCCCAGGGCGATGGCCCTTTCCACCAGCTCGTGGGGCCCGGTGATTACGATTTGGTCCGGGCAATTGATGTTGGCCACTTCGACGTCACAGGCAACGCAGATCTCCCGGACCTTGTCCGGGGTCAGGTCGATGATGGCCGCCATGGACCCCGGTTCCTGAAGAGAAGCCTCATGCATGAGCTTTCCTCTCCACCGCACCAGTTTCAGAACATCCCGGAGGCCCAACACCCCCGCTGCGTACAAAGCGCTGTATTCCCCGAGACTGTGGCCCGCCGCCGCCGCCGGGTAGATTTCATGAAGGTGCAAAACGGTGAGGCAGGCCAGGTTGACCACCGTGATGGCGGGCTGAACGTTTTCCGTCAGGACCAGCATCTCTTCCGGTCCCTCGAAACACAGTTTGGCCACGTCCATCTCGAGAAGGTCCCCGGCGATGGAGAACAGCTCCCTCACCTCGGCATAGTTCTCGTAAAAATCCCTTCCCATTCCGACGTATTGGGATCCCTGACCGGGAAAGAGGAAAACCCACTCTCTCATGCGCAAGCTCCTTGCAGCTGGGGACGGGGTGAGATCGTTTTCCGGGTCCGCAAATTTGGGCTAGCTTTTATCGGTCTCCCCCGGCCTTGTCAAGGCAATTGTCGCCGACCGGGCGTGGGCGGCAGGGTCCGCTTTCCGGCACTCTTCGCAGCGCGCCGTCCGATGGTAAGCATACTTGACGAAGGGTCTTCCGCACTGCTTGCACAGGACCTGCTTTTTCATCTGTCGGTACCCCCGTGTTTCGCCATTGGGTCAAAGTGCTCCGATGGGTCGAGCCCGCCTTTGTCGGGCTCCTTCCTTCGAGCTCTTCCTCAACCATCCCGAAAAGATCCGGCCGGACACCCGCCACGCGGGACCCGGTCCGTCCTTCCACAGACCATGAAATTCCTTTTTTTCCGGTTGATTCCCGGATGCAGGAAGAGACCCGGGCAAAAAAAATCCCCAAAGCTCGAAGCTTTGAGGATTGCACCCTGATTTCCTTGATCCGTCCGGAGGGGGTCGAACAGCTCCTCGTATCCATCCCCCGTGCGGCAGCAGGCAGGTGTTCTGACTCACGGATCGCCCTACTCTCCGAACCTTCCCACCCTGCAGCGCAGGGCAGTGGCTTCAGCGGATTTCGTCCCCGTTCACAGCGGCGGGACCGTTCCCGACTTTCACGGGATTCCCCTTTAAACTCTTCGGTACCTGGTGCCGATCCATAAAAGTACGGATACCTCTATCGGACCGCCGCCGCCTCGTCAAGGACTATTCCCAGGGGCAAGGATGGGAGGGACTGCGGGCAAAAAGTTCTCCCTTCGAGGGCGATTGGTGCTAGAATACTGCATTCGAGACCCGTTTACCGGGCGTGTTTTGGGCTGTGATTCAACGGGAGTGAACGTGATGATTGTCGGACGACTACCGTACATCCTTTTCATGGGATTCTTTCTCCTCTTCGCGGGGTTCTCCGCCACGGATCCAGGGCTCTGCGCCCCAGGACCGCTGGCCGTCATTCAGTCCGGGACGGACAAGGCCCTGGAGATTCTCCACAGCTCCCAGTCCGGACAGGCCCCCGCCTTGAGGGCAAGAAGAGGCGAGATCCTGAGAATCGTCGACGAGTACTTCAATTTCCACGAGATGGCCAAGCGCGCGCTGGGCAGGCCCTGGAAAGATCAGTCGCCGCAAAACCAGAAGGAATTTGTGGACCTGTTCAAACAGCTCCTCTTCAACTCCTACGTGGACAAGGTGGAAGCCTATACCGGCTCCAACGAAAGAGTCGTCTACGACGCCGAGAAGGTGGAAGGGGAGTATGCCCTGGTGAAAACCCGGGTCTTGGGATACAAGAACGCCGATGTCCAGGTGGACTATCGCCTGAGAGCCGAGGAAGGGATCTGGAAAGTGTACGACGTGGTCGTCGAAGGCATCAGCCTGGTCAACAACTACCGCGAGCAGTTTAGCTCCATCCTCGCCAACGAATCCTTCGACAGTCTTCTCAAGCGTATGCGCGGGAAGCTGGATGAGCAATCCATGGCCTAGGGCCGCCCAGCGGCCTGCGGTTTGTCCCGGAGGACGAGACATGCACCTTCCGGGCAGGCATTCTGCCCCGGTCGGACGCCCCTCCCGGAGGACCGATCGCACCGTACGTAAGGGAGAAGCTCCGGGTGCCGCCCCGAGAAGGCACAGGGTTCGCCCTTCCCGCAAATCGACGATCCCCTTCGATAGGGGCAAGGTTTGTCCCGCCCCCCGGGAATCGTGCTTTTTCCCGCCTCATGGCTGAAATTGTTCCGTTTGGGCTATGGTCAGAGGCCAGGTATGGATTCGGACAATCAAGGACACCGACGGCGACTGCGGGAAAGGTTTTTGGACAGCGGCCTGGACGGCTTCCATGACCACGAGGTCCTGGAATTCCTTCTATCCTTTGCCATCCCCCGGAAGGACCTGAAGCCCATCGCCAAAGGCCTGCTCGAGAAGTACAAAACCCTCTCGGCGGTGCTGGACGCTTCCTCCGAGCGCCTCGAGAAGGAGGACGGCATGGGACCGTACTCGGCCGTTTTCCTCTCCCTCATGCCCCGGCTCGTGGAACGCTACCAGCAGGACCGGTGGAAGGCCAAGCCTGTCCTTTGCTCCACCCGGGACGCGGTGGCCTACCTGACTTCCCTCCTGGGGACGGAACGCAATGAAGTGTTTTACGTCCTGGCCCTGGACAGCAAGAACTCGGTCCTTGCCGGAGAGGGCGTTCAGCGGGGCAGTGTGAACCGCACCGCCGTGTTTCCCCGGCAGGTGGTGGAGGTGGTGATCCGGCACCGGGCAACGGCGGTGATCCTGGCCCACAATCACCCGGGGGGAGACCCGACTCCCTCGGCTTCCGACCGCCAATTGACCCGGAAGCTAAAGAGAATCCTCAACGACTTGGATATCCACGTCCACGATCACATCATCATCGCGGGTCCCAAGTATTTTTCCTTCGCCGAAAAAGGAGAGCTCGAATGACCGGGGAAATGGAAGCGGTCCTGGTAAAGGAAACGGGCGCCAAAGGAGACTGGAACGTCCTGGAGATCGGCAGGATTGCCCTTCCCGCCCTCCGCTCGGAGGAGGTCCTGGTTCGAGTGGAAGCGTGCTCGGTCAACCGGGCGGACCTGCTCCAGCGCAGGGGTTTGTATCCTCCGCCTCCGGGCGCATCCTCCGTCCTGGGCCTGGATTTTGCCGGAATCGTCTGGGAAACGGGAACCAAGGCCACGGCGTGGAAGAGGGGCGACCGGGTCTTCGGGATCACGGCGGGGGGCGGATATGCCCGTTATGCGGCCGTGCACAGGGACCACCTGGTGCCCATCCCCGAAAACCTGGGCTTCGTGGAGGCGGCGGCGGCAGCCGAAGTCTTTTTCACGGCCCATCTCAATGTCTTCCTGGAAGCGGGACTGAAGCAGGGGGAGACCCTGCTCCTGCACGGAGGCGGGAGCGGCGTGGGCACGGCAGCCACCCAGCTCGCCTCCCTGGCCGCTGCCCGGGTCCTCGTCACTGCCGGAAGCCGGGATCGGGTTCAGCGCTGCCTGGACCTGGGAGCGTCTTTCGTCATCAACTACAAGGAAGAGGACTTTGCCGCCCGGGCCATGGAACTCACCCGGGGGGAGGGAGTGGACGTGATCCTGGATTGGATCGGGGCCCCCTACCTCCAGAAGCACGTGCGCATTTTGAAGCCCCGGGGACGACTGGTCCTCATCGGCCTCATGGGCGGGAATACCGGCGACATCCACCTGGCTCCGCTGCTGACCAAGCGCCTCCGGATTATCGGGTCCGTGCTCCGGAGTCAATCCGTCCGGGAGAAGGCGGCCCTGACGGCGTCTTTCAAAGAAAAGGTCCTGCCGCTCCTGGCCTCCGGTGCGGTGCGTCCCGTCCTCCACCGGGTCTACCCCATGGAAGCCGTGGAAGAGGCCCACCAGCTCATGAAATCGGGGGCACACTTCGGGAAACTGGTCCTGTCCTGGGAAAAACCCGGGGAAGCACAAGGGCCGTGACTCCCGCGAAGGGGGGGCCGGGCGGACAACGGAGATTACGATGCCGCCCATGGGGACGTGACTCCCGCGAAGGGGGGGCCGGGCGAGGAAGCTTGGCCGTCCCAGGGACGGTTTTTATCCAGCCGAAGGTCGATGGAAGAATCCCCGGGAACGACAATTTGAGGAAATCCCCATGGAGAACGAGTGGATATCGTTGGAGCAGGTCACCTTTGTTCGAAATCGGCGGACCATCTTGGACGGGATCGACTGGAGGGTTCAACCGGGAGATCACTGGGTTGTGCTGGGGGCCAACGGTTCGGGGAAAACGACCCTTCTGCAGCTCCTGGCCGGATATCTCTGGCCCACCCAGGGCAGCGTCGTCGTTTTGGGAGAACGTTTCGGCCACACGGACCTGAGGGAATTGCGCAAACGGATCGGATGGGTGGGTTCCTTTCTCGAAATGCAGGTCCCGTCCACCACAAAACCCCTAGACCTCATCGTCAGCGGGAAATACGCATCCATCGGCATCTTCGAGGTCCCCACCCAGGAAGATTATCGTGAGGCCCAAGACCTTGCGTCCCGGCTGGGGTGCGAACGAATCCTCGACTCCCCTTACGGAGTTCTCTCCCAGGGGGAAAAGCAGCGGCTCCTCATCGCCCGGGCCCTCATTCACCGCCCTCCCCTTCTCATCCTGGACGAGCCGTGCGCGGGCCTGGACCTGGCCGCCCGGGAGCAGCTCCTCCGGACCCTCGACGACATGGGACGCGGCAACCCCGGCCTCACCATGATCCTGGTGACCCATCACCTGGAGGAGATCACCCCGGTGTTCTCCGGCGTGCTGCTCCTCAAGGAAGGCCGCTGCACGGCCCAAGGGCAAAAGGAGGAGATCCTTTCCCCGGACCGGTTGAACCATGTGTTCGGCATCCCCATCGAGGTCCACCGAAAACAAGGCCGCTACTGGGCCGCCATGCGGTTCGAAGACGACGCCCAGGACCTGTTCGGGAACAAGACTCCCCCTTCCCCCACCAACCTCGGGGGAGGAAGGCGGACGGGCATTAGAAGTGAACGATGAGGGAGGTGAAGAGGGTGTGCTCGCAGACGTCCTGGGAAAACCTCTGAGGTCGAACGATGGAGCTGCCCACATCCGTTCCCAGGCGAACCTGGTAGGCAATGTCCCAGACGGTCCTTCCCACGCCGATCCCCGAGCCCAGGCTAAAGCCGTAGTAAGGGTCGTGCCCCCCCTCGGCCGGGGCCGGGTCATAGAATCCCCCTGCGCGAAGGGGCACCACGAAGCCGGGCCGGATGAAAAGACGCTCGAAGCCGGCTCGAACCTGGGTCGTGGCCTCGATCCTCGATTTTCCCAGAGGCAGGCCGCTCACCGGGGAAAACTCTCTGCCCCGGGCGCTTCGATAGACGAAGTCCTCCCACTGGGTCCGGGAAACATCCAGGGCCGCCGTCAGCTTGTCGGAAAAGCGATACCCCAGCCCCACCCCGTAGGACATGGGCATGTCCAGTTCTTCGTCCAGGAAATTGACCTGACGATAGGCCGGATACGGAAGATACCGGATGACCGACGTGGTTCGATGAGCCAGTTCCGCGGTGAAGGGGCTCTTGAACACCAGGCCCAGGCTCAGGTGTTCGGTGAGGTTCCAAAGGGCGCCCACATTCACATTCCAGCCGCTGAAATCGTAACGATTTCGAACGTAGTGATTCACCCTGTGGAGATCGCCCAGGATGTCCCTGACACGGTTGCGGGTTCGAATGACCTGTTCCCACCCGTTGCGATACAGCAGATCTTCCCACAAATTCAGGGTACAGCCCACTGCAAGTCGAGGTGATACTTGAACCCCCAGGGCAATTCCCAAGGCGTACAGCCCTCCGCCCTGGTCCACTTTCCATGCCTGCTTCAACCCCTCCGAGTGGAGCCGGGTGTTCCATTCCCGGGTAAAATCGTAGAGGTGCTGATAGTTGAGGGACGCCACCACGTTGGTGTCGGCCACCACAAGGGGGCAAGCGGCGCTCAGGTAGTTGAGTCCCCCCCGGGAGACGGTCTGTTTCTCCGAAGCCTCCGAGTGATCCGGAAAAAGGTTGTCCTCGGACCGGAGAACGGCGGTGCCCACGGCGGAAATTTCGGGGCACTCCAACTGGGTAAGCCCCCCCGGATTCCAGGAAGCCGCAGTGGCGTCGTCCGCAACCCCGATGAACGCGCCTCCCATCCCCAGGGCCCGCGCACCGGAGCCCACGGGATTGGGAGAAGAGGCAATTTCGGCGCTTTGCAGGCTCTGGGCCCACCCCGTTGCCCCCAGGACGAGAACGGTCGACAGAAAAAATACGGCTGCCGGAAAGAGGGTCCACAAGGGCCGGGGCTTTTTCTTGCCTGGAAAGAGAGACATGGGGTCTTGTCCGCGAAACTCAGGCCGGGGCCATGGACACATTCCTGGTCTTGGTGACCCCGGAAAGGAGGGTGATCTTTCCCGCATAACGCTTGTAGCCGCTCTTTCTTGCAACCAGGGTATGGTTTCCGGCCGCCCCCGCCAGCAGGTACTGGCCCCGGGGGCCGCTCGAGACCGAAACCGCCTCGTCGTCGATGGTGAGGGTCACTCCCTCGAGGGGAGCCCCGCTGAGGGCATCCGTCACAATCCCGGTGACAAAGCCCGTGGATGAAGGCATAAAAAGTCTCCTTTCCTTGCAGGTGCGTTCGCCCGTCCCTTTCCGGGGAAGGGGCGGGCCGTGGCGGGAAGCTCACTCGAATGCCGGATCCGGCTCTATTGGGTGAGGACCTTCTGGAGGGGCTCGAAGCTCCGGGGTCCGTTCCCCGCCGGGGCTTCCACCTCGGACATCTGCTCCCCGACGGCCCGGACGAGCCCCCACCCCAGCACTTCCATGTCGGCCCCCAGGAAGACGCCCGATAGCGGATGTCGGACGGGTTCCCCTTCCCGGAAAACGATGACTCTCATCCCTCGTTTCAGACGGCTCTCTTTGCCCAAATCCACCGTCAGTCGGTTGTCTTGGACCCGAACGACGGTTCCTTCCAGGAGGGGCACCTCGTCGCAGAGCTTCAAGACCAGGCCCCGGCTGAGCTCGTGCAGGGACGGCAGGTCCCGTTCCTCGCCATAAACATCCACGGCGGCGATCACCAGGGAGGTTTCCGTATCCACCAGGCGAAGGTAGATTTCGAGGGTCGGCCCCTTTTCCCGGACAGTTCCCATGAGCATGCCCCCCGCAGCCAGGATCTTTCCGATCCGGACCGCCGTATCCGCATCGGCCAGCCCCCCGGCTCCCAGTCTTTGTTCCCGAAGGATCTCCTCGAGACGGCGCCGCTCCACCAGGGCGAACCGCCCCTGCCGGACCAGGTCCCCCAGGATGAGCTCCTCCAGGGCATCCGCCGCGGATCCTCCGCCGTCCGGACGTCCATCGAGGGGAAGAAGCGCCACGGGCAAACGGGAACCGATGTCCCGGACCTTCTGGAGACGACGCTCGAAGCGCACGGTCTTTTCAGCCTTGTTCCCGTGCAGGTCCCGGGCCTCGATCACAAAATCGTTTGCCCCTTCCTCGAGGGAAGCCAGGTGAGCCAGGTGAACCCTCTTGCCTGCGCTGCGCGGCAAGGGGCGACCGTTGAGCCGGACCTCGGCCACCCCGCTTTCGTCTCGAACGCAGGCTTCCAGGTACACCTGGTCGAGAAACACCTGCTGCTGCGCCGACCAGTTGCGCAGTTCGATCAGGGGAGGAAAGACATCTCCGCCCCTTTGATCCCCTTCGTCCGGGGACGGGGAAACCGGGGTCCGGGACGCCGTCAGGGTCCTTCTCTCCCGGGAAAGGCTCTCCAGGGGGATTTCCGCCCGAGTTGCGTTTCCCACCCGGTCCCGGGCTTCCACAAGGACCCGGTCCGACCCCGGAGCCGGGAAGACCGGCAAATCCAGGCGAAGTTCCTTTCCCGAAGGAATCGGAACGACCCGGCCGTTCACGACGACCTCCTCGAGTCCGGCATCGTCGTGAACGATTCCCCGGATTCTGAACCCCGGGGATTTCCTTCCCGATTCCCGGAAAACCCCCTCGATGCCGATGGTGGGACCCTGGGAATCCAGGACGACCCATCGTTCCAGCCGGGAGATTCGTCCTTCCAGGTTGGCCGCTTCCACCACGACGGGATTGGACCCGCCCCGAAGCTTCACCTGCCGGTGGAACGGGACCTCCCGGGCCGCAAGGTCCAGGCGGACGGGCTCCCCGTTGACGGTGACCCGTTTGACGAAACCCGGGTCCCGAACGAGGCCCTCCACCCGGGCCACAGGGGTTCGCACCCAGGTGTCGGGATCGGGGGAAGACAGGAGGATCTCGGGAACGGACGCCGGGGTCTTTTCCTCTCGAATCTTCTCTTTGCGGACCAGGTCCAGGTAATATTCCGCCTTGGCGGACTTCTCGGAACCCAGGGACTCCTCGATCTCCCGGGTCGCCTCCTCGAAACGTCCCCGCCGAAAATAGACGATCCCCAGTTCCCGGTGGGGAAAGTAATCCGTGAAGTGCATTCCGTAGGTCCGGGCTCGCCTTTGATCTTTCCCCCTGAGCTTCAGCGCATGCTTCAGGTCCGCCTCGGCCTCCTGCCAGGCCCCGGCTTCCGCGCGGGAAATTCCCCGGTGGTAGTAGTGCCACCAACGACCCCGAAAGGTCCCCTTCATGAGTCCCCCGGTCCTCTCCGGGGGAGCCCCTATCTTGATGAGGTCCCCGGTCTCGCAGGCCCAAAGACCCAGGAGAAGGAGCACGGAAAGAACGGCCGAAAAGACCCCCGCCATCCTCATCCTCCCCGTGCCCCGGGAATTTCCTCGACCCGCCACCCCGGCTGCAGCCGAGCCTGGGGAGAGACGAGTACGGCCGTAGACGACCCGTCGGACACGTCCAGGACCACCAGTTCCGCTCCCTTCCCTTCGGGTTCCATGACCCGCAGGCGCATATCGGTTGCGATTCCGCAAAGGCTCCCGGCATTGAGAGTCAACTGGGAACCCAGGACTTCCCGGATGCGGCACCGGACGGGATAGGCCTCCGTGAGGCGTTCCCGGAACTGCCGGGAGGTTTTCCTCACGGCAGCCACGGGATCTTCCCCGCCGGGAACCAGGGCGCTCGAATGGGCCATCACCCGAGTGGTCTCCGTATCCACGGCCTTGAGGTTCAGTTGGACCCGGCCCTGATGGCGCAGAATCGAGCCCGTGCAGAGGACTCGGGCCGAAAGAATCTTCCCCAGGCGAAGAGCGGTCTGGGGCTCCGCCAGCTGGGAGCTGCTCAGTCGCAATTCCTCGAGGAGCCGATCCAGCAGTGCCCGTTCCACCACCTGAATACGAGGGCATTCCGCCAGTTCCCCCGCGATGAGCTGGGAGAAAAACGCGTCCTCCCCCTCCCGGGGAGACGGTGCCCCACGAGGCTCGAGATCGAGGAAGAACAGGGAAAGGGGCCGGGAAGTCCATGGGTCCGCCCCCGAGAGCGACCGGGGTCCCTCCCCGTAGGCCTGCACCAGTTGGGCCACCAGGTCGTCGATCCGCTTCTTTTGTTCTTCGTTCCTGCGTGCTTCCTTCTCCTGCCGACTTCGCCGGTACAATCCAAAATTGACCACATCGTCGCAGTTGACCGAGGCACCCTTCTCGTAGGAATCCACGGCACCCTCCAGCCGGCCCAGCCGTTCCAGGGTTAGGCCCCTGGCCGTGTAGACCGGGAGAAACGCGGGATCTGCCTGCAGCGCCCGGTCGAATTCTTCCAGGGCTTCGTTCAACGAGCCCCGCATCAGCTCGATCCGCCCCAGGTCCAGGTGGATCTCCGCCCGCTGCCATGGCTGCAGTTTCTCCTCGTTTGCGATCTTGCGGAAGGAGAGCCGTGCCTCGTCCGTGTTGCCCGAGGCCAGGGCGAACCGTGCGGCCAGAACGTCCAGGTAGGGATCGTCCGGCTCTCGGGATCGAGCCGATTTCCACGCTTCTCGGGCTTCTTCCACGTTTCCCTTTGCCAGGGCCAGGGCCGAAAGTCCCTGGTAGTAGACGGCGTTCTTGTCCGTCATGGACTGAAGGAGGCCCTCGGCCCGGGAGATCTGACCCGTATGAAGGAGATGGAAGGCTTCCTCGCCGGGCCTCCGGAGGGCATTCGGCCCGGGGCTTTCCCTCCGGATGCCCAGGACAAAGAGGCCGAGGATTAGGACCAGGGCCGAAACCAGGGAGAGAACAGGCCACCGCCGGACCTTATTCCTCCAGAACCGGGAGAGAAAAGAAAACGCCCCGGCGGGGGCGACGCCCCGGTCCGGAAACGTCTCCAAAGGATCCCCGTGGAGCACATAGGAGGCCCAGGTAAGGGTCTCCTTGCCGTAGTGTTCAATGGACCGCTGACGGGCATAGCGCAGGGCCTCCCCCACGGGACTCCCTTCCAGGAGGCGCGTATAGAATTCGCGGGCAAAGGCGGAGCTCGATCGGTCGAAAACATCGAGCCTCGACCCGATGTAATGGCGAACCCCCGACTGGAGGAAACCGCCGGCCAGCCCGTGGAGCCGCTCCCCGGAAGATCCGCCCGGGTCGCGGACCGATCGGCACGCGTTGGCAAAAACCAGCCGGGGAAGCCTCTTCCTCCGGGCCAGCCCCAGGAGCCGTCCCGTTTCAAACTTGCCGTCGGACAGGAGGAATCCGCTGAGGGAGGGATCCGCCCCGTCGAAGTCCCAATGGCCCGCATAATGAAAGAGGTCGTACTGGGGCAGTTGATCCTCGAGGAAGGCGCAGGTGGCCTCCCGACTGCTGAGGTACACCCGCAGACCGGGAATGTCTTTTCGGGTGAAAACCCTTCGCACGGAGATCCCTTCGGCCCGGGCGGCCGTCAGGTCTCCCCGGGGGTCCGCCACGATCAGCACTCCCACCCCGGCCGGGCGGGACTTTCCTCGAGGAAGATCCGTCGACGGAGAGGAAAGGACCATCCTTCCCATGCTGTACTTGAGACAGAAGAAGCTTTCCCCGTCGTGCAGCAATTCCCAGGGAATGTGCACCAGGGCCGGGTCGATCCCGCACAGGACGGAGTCGGGTCGCCGGTCGAGGACCTCCTTGGCCAGGTCTCGAGGGACCAGGATCTCGTAGAGGTTTGTGCCGAGGTTTTCCAGTCGTCGGACCTGTTCCTTGGAAACCCTTCCCCTAGAATCCGTTCCCAAGAGACACTCGTCGATTTCTTCCACCAACTCCCGGACCTCCCGTTCTTGAAACGGAACCCTGAGGGACCTCGGTACTCCGTCCTCTCTTTTCCCCCAGGAGGCGTCGATTCGCAGGATGTCGTCTTCCATTTGGAAGGTCAGCCGGCAGGAGGCCCCGCCCGATTCCGGCCCCTCCCGCCCCGGGGGGAGCGTCCGCTTGAGGTCCGCCTCCTGGAAGGGGTCCCACAGGATCCGATAGACGTCCACGGGCAGGGTTTTCCCTTTGAGGGTTTTGGCCCCTACGTATTCGTGGGCGATTTCCGGAGCATCCCGGACGGCATCCACCAGGGACCGGGAAACAAGGATGTCCCCTTTCTTGGCCAGGGAACACAGTCGAGCCGCCGTGTTGGGGACGTCTCCGTGGATGTCCGTTTCTTCGACGATCGCCAGCCCCCAGTGCATGCCGATCCTCACCCGGATCTGTTCGAGGGGCTCCCGGCCCTTATTCTCGGAGGCCAGTCTGCGCTGGATTTCCGCCGCAGCGAGGGCCGCCCGGACGGGGTCCCGGAAGGAGACCATCAAACCGTCCCCCAGGGTCTTGGTGACGGTGCCGCCATGAGCCTCGATGACGGGCCGCAGGAGGTCATGGTGCCGCTGAAGCATGAGCCTGCCCTCCAGGTCCCCCAGCTTTTCGAAGTAGTCCGTGGACGCCACGATGTCGGTAAAGGCAACGGCAACGGGGCGCTGAAACCGATCCCGTATGCTCCGGTCAAGGTCCTCTCTCCTGCGCAGGAATTCTTCGATGGAGGAGACGGGGCTTCCGGGGTCATCGTCCTTGGGGAGATCATGGAGAGTCATGGGAATTCCTCTTCATCACCCTTTCCCGAAGGGGCAACGGTTTTGGCTCGAGTGCAGCTTCATCCCGGCGAGTTCCCACATGCAGCTCCCTCGAGACGGTCGAAACCCCGGTCCTCGTCGGGGTGACGCCCGGCCAACGGGATTGTCCGAAAGGGGAACCCGCCCTGCATCGACCTTTTCCCCCGGGGAACGGATGCGGTCATCCTTCAGCCCCTGGATGGATTCGATGGGCCCCTCCTCGAAAACAGGGACGACAAGCATTGGATTTGTGGGGTATGAATGTGCCGCCCGTTTCCGGACGCATGGGAGAACGGGCGAAATGCCCCGGCCTTTCCCCTTGTTACCCGGTTTTGCGAATTCGGGAGCCTGCAATTTCCCGAGGAATCAAGTCGTTACGATGAATAGAGCTATTAACGGAACGATACACTTGAATTGGGACGATTATTAGCAGAGTCAGCGGCCGCAATCAAGGACCGAAATGACGGGGAAGGACCCGGGGGGCGTTGGGTGGAAGGAAAGGCCGCCGAAGGCCGGGCGAACGACTAACACCTCCCGGAATCGCCGCTCTTGCGGCGAGCGTACTGTTCCTGGACAAAGCGGAGGGATTCCGGAGTGTCCACACCGCAGACCTCCTCTTCGGGGGCCGTCACCCACCCGACGGAAAGGCCGTCCCGGCTCATCCATTCCACCAGGTCCGTGAGAAAGAACTCTTCGATGGTGACCCATTCCGTCCCCCGCTGCTTTTGAACCCGGTGGGGGCGCGTGGCCAGGATGCTCATGTAGTCCAGAAGCACCGGGCGACGGACCGCGTAGACCCCGGCATTGCAGTATCGAAGGGCCGCCTGTCGATCTGGGGGGAAGGCATGCCAGTATTTCCATTCGACGATGCCCGTCACCCGATCCTCTTCCATCTCGAGCATGCCGTATTGGGCCCTGTCCCGGGGCTCGAAGGCCAAAATCATCATCTCGTGCCGGTCCAGTCGGGTCAGAAGCTCCCCGTAGGTCCGGGACCGAATCAACGGCACATCTCCCATGGTGATGAGCACCGAGTCCTCCCGGACCTTCTCGAGAAAGGGGCGGGCCGAAAGCAGGGCACCTCCCGTGCCGTTGGTGCTGGGCTGGAACAGGTATACGGCCCCCTGTCCCGCCGTTGCCTCCTTCACCTGCCGGGCGCAGTGGTGGACCACGATTCCCTTGGGACCGGGCGGCAGGTTGGAGAGGACTTCGAGGAGCAGGGGACGCTCGCCGTTGTAGGGAGAGCCTCCGGGAATCAGCGGCAGCAGGGTCTTGTTTCCCTGGTACCCCACCATGCGGGTTCCTTTGCCTGCGGCAAAGACCACGGCGGCGGCGGCGGAATCGCCGGAAAACCGCCGGGCGGGACGGGGGGACTGAGGGGATCGAGTGGGATTCATGGGCTTCGTTTCTTCCGGTCAGGTTCCTTGTTGGGTCCGGTGGCGGGTTTGGAGTCCCCCGGCACGCTTTCTTGTTCCGAAGGCGTCTTTGCCCGAGACTCCGGGCCGTCTTGTTTCCGGGATTCCTTCAACTTCCTCAGGTAGCGGGAGACGGCTTCGTTGTGTTCCCCCAGGGTGGTGGAAAAATGGTGGGTGCCGTCCTGGTTGCTCACAAAATAGAGGTGATCGACCTTTTCGGGGTACAGCACCGCCTTGATGGACTTGGAGCCCGGGCTGCAAATGGGCCCCGGGGGAAGACCGACGTTCACATAGGTGTTGTACGGGCTGGCCCGTTTAAGGTGGGCCGACGTGATGGGACCCGTGAAGCCGTCCAGGTCGTACACGGCCGTGGGATCGCTCTGGAGCGGCATGCCCAGCTTGAGACGGTTGAAGAACACCGCAGCAATCACGGGTCGTTCCGCATCCACCACGGCCTCCTTTTCCACCATGGAAGCCAGGATGACCACCTCACGGACGCTCAGCCCCGACTGGGAAACCCGGTCTTTCCATTCCTCGGGAAAGCGGGTCCGGAACTGCTGGACCATGGCTTTGAGGATGGAAGAAGCCGTCGAGGACCGGGGCAAAAGGTAGGTATCCGGATAGAGATAGCCCTCGAGGCTGGGGGAATCGAGGCCCAGGCTGCGCACGAAATCCGGGTCCGCAGAAAGCCGCAAGACCTCGTCGGGGGAAGCCAGGTGCTTCTCTCCGATGATCCTGGCCGTATCTCGGAGGGTGGATCCCTCGGGAATGGTGAGGCGGTGCAGGAAGACCCGGCCGTGGACCAGGTGATCCAGGACCTGCTCGGGCGTGAGAAGAGTTGAAAAGGCATATTCCCCGGCCTTGAGCTTCTGGTCGCCTTTTCGAATCCAACACAGGACCCTGAACTGTACGGCGTCCGCAACCACGCCGTTTTCCCGCAGAAGACGGGCGATCCCCATGGCTCCCATGCCCGGCCGGACCTCCACCCACCGGACGCCGGGCTGCACGCTGGGGGGAAGCCTCAGGAAAAGCCAGAACCGGAAGCAGACCAACCCGGCGGCAACGGCGGAGAGTCCGATCAAGGAAACCAGGCAAAAACAGCCCCACAGAACGTAGCGACGACCTCGACCCATTCCCACCTCCTGCCGCATGGATTTGTACCACGAAAGAACTTCGGGGACAACGAAGGCCTTTCCTCCACTCTCGTCCTCGGAGAAATGGAAGCGAGGGATTCAAAAAGCCGACCCGGGATCCTTCAAGAATGTTTGGCAGACGTTCGATCCATGTTATAGTTTACGTGCTTGACGACAAAAGACCGAGCGCAAGGAGGGGAACGCGCCTTATGGGAGCAAAGTTTTATCGGGAATCCGGGGTGGACCTGGATAAGGCCAATGAATTGGTCAAGCGAATTCAGCCTTTGGTGCGAACCACCTTTCACGGAGGGGTCATCAAGGACATCGGCGGCTTCGGCGCAATGTACTCCCTGAACTGTTCCGAACTGAAGAACCCCGTACTGGTGTCTTCCACGGACGGGGTGGGCACCAAGCTCCGGGTGGCCGCCTGGGCCGACCGTCACAACACCGTGGGGATCGACCTGGTGGCCATGAGCGTGAACGACATCATCGTGCAGGGGGCTCGTCCTCTCTTCTTCCTGGACTACCTGGCCATGGGCAGATTGAACCTGGACGTGGTGGAACAGATCGTCGGCGGGGTGGTGGCGGGCTGCAAGGAAGCCAACTGCCCGCTCATCGGGGGCGAAACCGCGGAGATGCCCGGCTTCTACGGAGAAAAGGAATACGACCTGGCGGGATTCGCCGTGGGACTGGTGGAAAACAGCGACATCATCGACGGATCGAGCATTCACGTGGGAGAGGTCATCATCGGCCTTGCGTCCACGGGCCTTCATTCCAACGGCTACAGCCTGGTTCGGCGCATCCTCCTGGACCGAATGGGACTCAAACCGGACAGCTTTCTCGAGGAATGCAACCGCAGCGCGGCCGAGGAGCTCCTGGCGCCCACTCGCATCTATGTAGAACCCGTTCTAAAGGTTTTGAAGCAGTTTCGGATCTCCGGAATGGCCCACATCACGGGAGGGGGATTCTACGACAACATCCCCCGCATTCTTCCCCGAGCCTGCCGGGCCCTCATTCGGAAGGGTTCCTGGGAGGTCCCCCCCATTTTCCGCATCCTGCAGGAAAAGGGGGAAATTCCCGAGGAGGAAATGTATCACGTCTTCAACAACGGGATCGGGTACATCCTGGTGGCGGAACCCGAGGAAACCGACGACCTCCTGGGGCTCTTCAGAGCCATGGGAGAGAAGGCCTACACCATCGGAGAGATCGTGCCCCGGGAGGACGACGGGCCCCCGGTACAGATCGTGTCCTGACCCGGTCAACACCCCGCAAAGAAGACGGGTCTTCCCGGAACCCCGGGCCTCCCGGGGTGTTGAACGCCCGCGACCCCGTGGGGCAACCCACGAAAAACAACCACTTTCCTTGTAAGGCCGGCCCGGATGGAACCCTTCTCCGCCGAATCC
>JARKQW010000350.1 GCA_029974695.1 Syntrophobacteraceae bacterium
GCCGAACCCATGTCCCTTCAGCGCTACCTGGCCCGCTACCGGGGAGCCCAGGACGAGTTGAGACCCCGGGAACGGCACGCCATGTACCGGGATTTTGCCTATCGGATCATCAACAGCATCAACCAGGTGTCCCTGGTAACCCCCCATGCCTTGGCCGCCTCGGCCTTCCTGACGACCGCCAGCCACGGGGTGTCCGGCGCCGAGTTCCAGGAAGTCTGCCGGACCTTTTACGACTACCTGCGGGAACAGCAGGTCCGGTTTTCCAATACCTTCCGGAGTTATAACGTCACCATCGAGGAAACCCTCCACGACCTCGAACGAAGCAAGCTGATCGGCAAGCTCAAGGACGAGGACGACGACCTCGAGGAGGAAGTCTTCACCATGGAGGACCACAAACGCCTGGCCTTGGAATACTATAAGAACAATGTGATCCACTTCCTGCTTCCGGCGGCCTGCGTTTCCACTTCCATCCTGGCCCAACAGACCTTTCGTTTCAGCGTGGCCCAGGTTCTGGAAGACGTGGCCTTCATGAAGAACTTCTTCAAGTACGAGTTTGTCTACGACAATGAAGTCGGCAACGAAGACCTGGTCCGAGAGGTGTTGGACATCTTCGAGAGGATGGGACTGCTCCATCGCATGGAATCCAATGATCGACCCTTCCTCCTGAGCCACAAAGGACTCAAGGCGGCCTACGCTTTCCATGGTCTTCTTCGAAACTACTTCGAAGGCTACTGGATTGTGCTCCGGTCCTTCCGTTATCTCCAGAAGAAGCCGTACAGCGAAAAGGATTTCCTCAAGAAGGTCCTCGGCCTGGGACAAAAAGCCCTGAAATTGGAGCTCATCGAAAGGCCCGAATCCATCTCCAAGATCCTCTTCTCCAACGCCCTTCAGTACTACCTGGAAAACGGGGTGATCGAAAAGAGGGTGGACGTCAAGGGGAAGGACCGGGACCAGGAATGGTATGCCGATGCGGGGAACCGCCCCCTGGTCCAGGAATACAGCCGACAGATCAGCCGCTTTCTCCGCTCTCCTTATTTCACCCTCCAATAAGAGGATGAATCGTGCTATAGACTCCATGCTCGATATGAGAAATACTCTTCAGAGTGCGAATTCGCGGACGGAGGCTTTACGATGGAAATCAAAGTGCAACCCATAGACCCTGCAAGACGCAATGCGAAACCGGCGGACGAAAGCAAGCTCGTCTTCGGAAAGACCTTCAGCGACCACATGTTCATGATGGACTATGAATCGGGGGTAGGGTGGCGCGATGCCAGGATTGTCCCATATCAAGACCTGTGCTTGGACCCTGCGGCCATGGTGCTCCACTACGGCCAGGGAATCTTCGAGGGAATGAAAGGGTATCGATGCCGGGACGGCAAGATTCGCCTTTTTCGTCCGCAGAAGAATTTCGAGCGATTCAATCGGTCCGCTTTCAGGGTCTGCATGCCGGAGATCCCCACGGAAACACAGTTTGAGATCCTGGAAGCCCTGCTGAAACTGGATAAGGACTGGATTCCCCACAGCGTGGGGTCCTCCCTGTACATCCGGCCGACCATGATCGCCACCGAGGCCGCCCTGGGAGTCCGCCCGGCCAAGGAATACCTCTACTACATCATCACGGGTCCCGTGGCGGCTTATTACGCCGAGGGATTCAACCCCGTGAAGATTTACGTCACCGACGAATTCATCCGTACGGTGAGGGGGGGAGTGGGAGAAGCCAAGACCATGGCCAATTACGCCGCCAGCCTCTTTGCCGCCGAAATGGCCAAGCGGAAGGGGTTCACCCAGGTCCTTTGGCTGGATGGGGTGGAACGGAGGTTCGTGGAAGAAGTCGGCACCATGAACATCTTCTTCCGGATCCGGGACGAACTCATCACACCGCCCCTCTCCGGCAGCATTCTTCCCGGGGTGACCCGGGATTCGGTGATCCAGTTGGCCCGCCACTGGGGCATCCAGGTGACCGAACGGTTGATCGACATTGACGAGGTCATGGACGCCGTTCAGTCGGGGGACATGAAAGAGATCTTCGGAACGGGAACGGCGGCGGTGATTTCCCCCGTGGGAGAGGTCTTCTACCGGGATCAGCGCCTGCGTGTGGGAAATGGAGGAGTGGGCCAATGGTCCCAGAAGCTCTACGATGAGATCGTGGGGATTCAATACGGAGAGCGGGAAGATCCCTTCGGCTGGACCTACCAGATGAACATTTAGGGATAAATTTCACTAGCAATTGAAATTTATTCAATGGTCGGTTACTTTTAGGGCAAGGTTGACAGTGTGTCGCCTTCTCCTAACCCCTCCAAGCCCTGGTTTGCTTACCCCCTCCGGCAAACCAGGGCTTTCCCTTTTTTCCACGGGTTCTTGCACGGGTGGAACCGCTACCCAGGACCCCTTCGAGTCCCGGGCTCTGCCGGGCCTTTCCCGTGCCCGGACAAACCATCCGACTCCAGCTTCGGGAGGGCGCACATGTTTCCCATGGAGTTTGATTCCCAGGTGTTGAGCACCCTGCCGTTGCCGGGCGGGGAGCGAATCCAGAGCGTTCTCCAGGTCCTCAAGGTCATCGTGCTGCGCCGGGTATTGCCCTATTTCAAGCGGACACGGGGGACGGATTCCCTTCGCCTGGGCGAGATCTCCGAGCATCTGTCCATGGTTCGGTTCGAGGACGAAGAGAACCGGGTCCGACTCATCAGCCTCCTCACGGGGAAAGGCCCCCACCGCTCCGTGCTCATCCACGAGCGCGTTTTCGATTACCTGTCCTTCGTCATCCCCAGCGATCCCGAGTCAACCTTGGGGGGAGCTTCCGCCGAAGAGCGAAAGGTCCTGGCCTTTGCCGAGCTGCTTTTGCGACACCAGGTGGAGCACCTGCTCTACCCGGACGAGAAGGAGCGGGAAGTCATTCTCGGAGACGTGGGTTTTGTCATGGAGCGCCGGGAAAAGGACCCCACCTTCTACCGAACCCTTCGAAGCGCCCTTTCCGATGAAATGAACGGAATCCAGGGTCGGGCCTATCTGGCCCTCTTCGACGCGGCGGAACAAGGACTCACCTTGGACGGACCCGTGAACTCCATCCTGAACGACTGCATCCCGGGACTCGGGGATCTTCCGCCCCGGCTCATCCAAGAGCTGTTCCCCGGATGGGACGTCGAGATCAAGGGGAGGATCCTCGGGGAGTGCTATCGCAGGAGTATGAGCGCCTCCCACACGCTCATGGAACGATCCGGCTTTCTGCGCACCGTCTTTCGGCTCTTCGCCGTGGCCGTCGCGGAAAACGAGGCCCAGGCGTTGGAGGTTCTTCACGGGTTCAAAGACAAGTGGGGCCTGGTGGGGCTTTTCCATGAACTAAAGCTGGCGGAATCCTCGGTGGATGAGAAGTCTCCCCGGGAGCTCCTGGCCCTGTTGGCCTCAGCCCTTCCGGCTCGCCCGGACGGGGAAGCCCCCGTTTCGCTCCCCGTTGCCGTCCTCCCGCATTCGAGGGAGCCCAAAGGGGCCGTGCCCCGGACCAAAACGCTCCAGGACCGTATCGAGGAAGCCCGGAACAATCCAAACGTTCCCCGGCGTGTCTTGGAAGTCATCGACCGAAACAAGCTCAACGCCGTGGGCCACAGCGGGTCGAAGTACACGGAATTCATCGAGACCCTTCTGGCCATTCCCTGGGGAAAGATTCACCCCATCCGGGTGACTCCCCGGGAATTCGAAGAGGGCCTCAATCGTTCCCATTACGGGCTGCAGACGCCCAAGGAGATCCTCTCGGATTTTTTCACCAACCTCATCTGGTGCTACCGGGACTTCAACGAGGCCGAAGCGTCCGTCGGGCAGCGGACCGGCAGCTCTTTTCTCCTGGTGGGGCCTCCCGGGGTGGGGAAAACCTCCCTGGCCATTTCCGTGGCCCAGAACCTGGGAATTCCCTACCATAAGCTCTCCCTGGGCGGCATGAGGGACGAGGCGGACATTCGAGGACACGGGTTCACCTACGAGGGATCCAAGCCCGGAGCCATCGTCCAGGGCCTCATCAAGATGGAAGCCATGAACGGCATGTTCATCCTGGACGAGGCCGACAAGACCGAGAAGTTCGCCTTGTCCACCCTCCTCGAGATCCTGGACCCCGAGCAAAATCATCTCTTTCACGACAAGTACACCCAGACCACCGTGGACATCGATCTGTCCAACTGCCATTTCTTTAGTACGGCCAATACCCTGGACGGAGAGCCCGCCGTCATCGTGAACCGGTGCGAGGTGGTCCAGTGGGACCGGTACAGCGTCGAGGAAAAGTTCGCCATTGCCCGCCGTTACCTGGTTCGTCGCGTTCGGGAGCGATACGGGATTCCCCGGGAGCAGGTCTTTTACGAACCGGCGGAGGAGGAAGACCTCCTGCGGTTCCTGATCCGCAACTACACCCACGAGGCCGGAGTGCGGGAACTCGAGCGGGTTCTGCGGACCCTCTTTCTTCGGCTGCAGCGAAAGGAGGTCCTGGGGGGACGGGCGCTTTTCGTCCCGGTCACCCGGGAGCGGATCAAATCGGTGCTCAAGGAGCCGACCCGGCCCCGGCAGATCGCGGAGGAAGACGCCGTGGGGGAGATGCTGGGCCTGGGAGTGGACATGGAGAGGGGTGTGGGGTCCGTCATCCCCATCCAGGCAACGAGATTCGGCATCGAGGCCGGTGCCGGGGGCGCCCGCCGCGGGGCTCTGAGCATCATCCATGCCACGGGAAACATTGAAAAGGTCCTGGACGAGAGCCGGAAGGTGGCCACCACCGGCAACTTTTCCTGCGCCGAAGCCCTGGGAATCCGGATTCCCG
>JARKQW010000375.1 GCA_029974695.1 Syntrophobacteraceae bacterium
GGGTCCGGTTTTTGGGCGGAATCCATTCCCCTCTCGACCCCGCGCCGCATTTTGGATACCATGAGTGCTCCAGGTTCGTGCGGAAGCCAACGGCCGACCCTTTCTCCCTTGAGATCCGGGTCCAGACTTCGACTACAATCCAGAAAGGCCCCTGCCGGTTCATGATTCGAGGAAACTACCACACTCATTGCTCCTTTTGCGACGGCGCCCTAGAACCCGAAGCCTTTGTCGCCGAGGCCCTTCGCCAGGGGATGGACCCTTTGGGCTTCTCGAGCCATGCCCCCCTTCCCTTCCCCAACACTTTCACCATGAAGATGGAGCAGGTTCCCGACTACCTTCGGATTCTCCGGGAACTTCGCGAACGATACCGCGATTCCATCCGGGTCCTGGCGGGGCTCGAGATCGACTTTGTGCCGGGCATCGAGGAATACCAGGAGGGGTTCTACTCCCTGGGACTGGACTTCACCATCGGCTCCGTTCATTACGTGGACGCAGACGAGCAGGGAACTCCCTGGCCCGTGGATGCGGAACCGGAACTCTTCGACCGGGGAATCGTCGAGGTTTTCCGGGGAAACGTTCGTGCCGCCGTGGAACGATACTATCAACTGGTCCGAGAGATGGTGGGCACCAACCGGCACACCCTGGTGGGCCACCTGGACGTGATCAAGAAGAACAACCCGAACGGCCGGTATTTTTCCGAGGACGAACCCTGGTACCGGGACGCCGTGGAAGAGACCCTCGAGGCCATCGTTCGAAGCCCGGCCATCCTCGAAGTCAGCACCGGGGGGATTCGAAAGAACGTGGGAATCTACCCCGGCGTTCCCATTCTCAAGCGCTGCAGGGAACGGGGAGTCCGCATCACCCTCTGCTCGGACGCTCACCACCCCGATCACCTGTCCGCCGGGTATCCGGGGGTGGAACAGCTGCTCCGAGACCTCGGCTTCAAGGAGATCTTCAACCACACGGGCAACGGGTGGGAACCGTGTCCGTTGTGACCCCGGTCCAGTTCATGCCGAATCTCGATTTGCCCCTCTTTCTCTCCCTTTCGAGGAGCCTGCATGACGTCAAGAACCCGAACCCGGCTGATCTTCGCCTTCCTGCTTTTCTTCCTTGATTCGACGGCATTGTGGGCCGGGGATGCCGGAGACCCCCGCCGGGAGACTTCCCCTCCCCAGGCCCGCAGCATCATCCTCATGGTGGCCGACGGACTGGGCATGGCCAATGTCACCGCAGCCCGCATCCACAAGAACGGCCCCGACGGTCCCCCTCTCTTCCTCGAGTTGCCCCAGGTGGGGTACCAGCGCACCTACGGCGCCGACGGCATCGTCACGGATTCGGCGGCGGCGGCCTCGGCCTGGGCCTGCGGTGAGAAGTTCAACCATGGAGAGGTTTGCCTCCACGCGGATTCCAAGGAGCCTCCCAAGTCCATCCTCGAATTGGCCGGGATGAAGGGCAAAGCCACGGGGCTCGTAGCCACCTCCACCATCACCCACGCAACCCCTGCCGCCTTTGCTTCCCATGTTGCCTCCCGCAAGTGTGAAACGGAAATCGCCCGCCAATACCTCCGGATCACCCGACCGGACGTACTGCTGGGAGGCGGCTGGAGCCGGTTCGCTCCCGCGCAACCCGATCCTTGCGGAGCGTCGGGGGACCTTCTCGCCGAGGCACGGGCACGGGGCTACAGCGTCGTGCACACGGAAAGCGACCTGCGGGGAGCGGTGGAACGCGGGGCTTCCCGGATCTTGGGCCTCTTTGCCGGGGAGGCCATGACCCCCGAAAATCGCCGGACAGCCGAAAGCTTTGAGCCCCCGCTTTGGGAGATGACGGCTTCGGCCTTGAAAACCCTGGGACGAAACCCCCGGGGGTTTTTCCTCCTGGTCGAAGGCTCCCAAATCGACCATGCCAACCACCGGAAGGACCTCCCCTACCTCTTGGGCGAGGTCCTGGGCTTCGACCGGGCGGTGAAGACGGTCCTGGACTGGCTGGAGGAACAGCCGTCCCGGAAAGACTCGACGTTGCTCGTGGTCGTATCCGATCATGAAACGGGCGGTTTCGCCATCCACGGCCCGAGGAAGGGGCTTACGGCCAAGGGCGGCTCGATCGAGCCGGGATGGAGCTTCACCGGGGGAGACACCTCCCAGAAGGTGGGCCACACGGGAGTGGACACCCCCGTTTGGAGCCTGGGCCCCGGAAGCAGCCTGTTGAACCGTCCCGCCATGGAAAACACCGAGATCTACCGGGTGATGAAAAGCGTCCTGGACTGAGGCCCTGCCCGCGGAGTCCTGCCCCCGGCACCGTCACGGCACGTCCCTCGGGTTCCCCACCCGGCAAAGACCTTCAACACCGCACGCCACAGGTCCCGGAGTCCCCTCCAATGGTCTCTTTGATCGGCGCAAACCGCGCCCTTAGGAAACACCCGCCGGGCATTGTGCATCGCGAAATACAACGGATTATTCTGGGACCCTTCGGTGGAGCCGTTTGCCCGCGTAACACAGGGGAGCTCTCCCGGCAAGCCCGTGGGCCCAAAGGGCGAAAACCGCCCTTCTGCGGGCTTCTTCTTTACCGGATCTGGAGACCTCTTCCATGGCCCGGGTCATTTCGCCCATGTGCCCGCTGACTCTTTGGACGCCCTGTTGTGCTTCCGCCATCCGAGGGAAAACAACGGTTTCTCCTCCTTGACTGGATTCCCGGATCCCCTCAGTGCGCATATCCGCTAACGAACTCGCCAAGCGGGCGCGCGGGGACACGTGGTGACGATTTCTCCAGGTCTGTGGGTCGCACCAGGACTGAATTCTGCTCAACGACGCTGCCTTGAGCCGGGGGACTGCCGAATGGTTCGGGGAACGGACGATCACGCCCCTTGGGACTTGACGGCCCACGGGTCTTGCGGGCTCATGCGGGCCGGGATGCGGGGATGAGACAGCTCATGCGGGTTCCTTTTCCTACTTCGCTCTCCACGTGGATCTTTCCCCCCAACCGATCGAGGATTTCCTTGACAATGACCAGGCCCAGGCCGGTCCCCTCCTCCACCAGCTCCTTGGCGGCCTCGGTGCGGAAAAACTCGGAAAAGAGCTTGGGGAGGTCCTCTTTCGAAATCCCGATCCCCGTATCGGCGACTTCGAACCGAACCTGGTTGTCCCCCTCCATGCCCAGGAACACCTTCACCGTCCCGCCCGGCGGGGTGTACTTGACGGCGTTGGAGATCAGGTTGGCAAAAAGGTCGTCCAGGAGGTTCGCATCGGCCAGGACCCACAACCCCGACCCGCGGGTCTCGACGTTCATCTCGATGCCCTTTTGCAGGGCCTGGTCCCGAAACATGGGTTCGAGCTTTCCCAGGATTTCCTCGGCGGCCACCGGCCGCAGCTCGCTCTTCCCCATCTCCGTTCGTTCCTTGCCGATGCGCAGCAGGTCGCTGATGAGGTCGGCCAGCATTCCCATTCGGACTTCGCACCGCTCCAGGGTCTCGGCCTGTTTGTCGTTCACGGGACCCAGGTAGCCTTTTCGAACCAGCTTCACCATGCTGAGGACCGCCCCGATGGGAGCTCGAAGGTTATGGGCCGCCTTGGCCATGAACCAGGACTTGGTCAGGTCCCACTTGACCCTCTCGATGGCGATGCCCGTCAGGTCGCTCATGAGCCCGAAGAATTCCACATCGTCCTCTCCAAAGAGGTAATACCGGTCCCCGTAGATGCAAAATACACCCAGGGTCATGTTA